>DAIPJA010000223.1:0-3004 GCA_036770525.1 Gudongella sp.
TCTCATCCTCAGTTTTGCAGCTGCCAAGAATAAGGTCTATATCGTTTTCCTTAGCAGCAAGTATTTCTGGTTGAAATAGACTTTCATCTCCTAAATATGTATAATCTACTACTACTGCTTTTCCTATACTCATTATTACACCTCCCTTCCTGTTGACATCATTTATTATATATTATTAATTATAATTTATAATATGCAGAATATAAAAAAATTACTTATATACCATCCTCTTAAGCACTTCCCTGGTATTCTTTGCCATGGCTTCAAAGGCTCTTCCTCCATCCCTTTCAGTTATAGCTGTCAGGATATCCTGGTGCTGGATGATTGAATTTTCCTCGTTATACTCATGGCGTATGTTGTATACGTCCATTCGTCTTGCAAATACTATCAAATCCTCAATATCGTTAACGTAGTGGTACATCCTCTTATTCTTTGAGTAGAAAGCAATGCTTTTGTGGAACTCTCCATCCAAAACACCGGCCCGGATCATATCCCCTCTTGTCAAAGCATCCTTAAGGTCATCAAAAATCTTGGCTATTTTTTTTATTTCCTCGTCTGATGCTCTTTCACAGCATAATCTGGCAGCATTAGCCTCAATTATGCTCCTTGCTTCGACTATGTCCACTAACTCCTGCTGAGTAAATTTAGTAGCGAATACACCTTTTCGAGGTACCTGATTCACGAAGCCCTCAGCTGCAAGCTGATTGATCGCTTCCCTTACCGGAGTCCTGCTCATGGAAATTTCATCGGCCAACAGATCCTCTCTTATCCTGTCGCCCGGTTTGATCTCACCGCTTAGTAAAAGCTTCTTAACGATATCGTATGCAGTTTGCTTCAGACCCAAATGGTTCATACACATCTTCCTTTAATATCTTATGAGCATAGATTATCATTATTTGAAAACGCTGTCAATTATAAATTATAATGTATTTTCTTACTGTACTACGTTAAATAATTCGCGACCTATCTCTGCGCAATTTTCTATGCTAATTGTGACATTAGGATCTAAAAAAATAAAATCCCATCAACACAATTTGACAGGATTTTATTATACAGACTATTTATTTTATAAGGTTTTTTCGATAGCATAAGCGGTAGATGATGGCATTAGACTCTATACTGCCCTTACAAGATTTTGAGGTATGTTACCCTCAAGTGCATCGATTATATTTTCAGCAGCCACCTCAGCCATTGCCGTTCTTGCCTCTATTGTCGCATTCCCTATGTGAGGGGTCATGAGCACGTTGTCCAGAGACTCCAGTCCTTCAGTGATCCTTGGTTCAAATTCGAAGACATCCAAGGCTGCACCTGCAATTTTATTTTTCTTCAGAGCCTCCAGCAATGCACCTTCATCCACCAAGGGACCTCTTGCGGCGTTTATAAGGTATGCTGATTTCTTCATCATTGATAGCTCATCTTTTCCTAAATAGTGGTGCAGAGATTTATTATAGCTAAGATGGAGTGACACAATGTCAGATTCCTTAAGTAATTCGTCCAGATTTCTGTACTTTAGAGAAAGCTCCCTCTCCTCAAATGTTGAAAGTCTCGTTCTGTTATGATATAGAACTTCCATCTGAAAGCCCCTCGCTATTCTGGCAACTTGTTTGCCAATGTTGCCCATGCCGATTATTCCAAGCTTTTTACCCTTCAGCTCTACTCCAAGATGAAACATCGGTGACCAGCCGCTGAAACCACCGGTTCTCATCAGTTTATCTCCCTCCGCGATCCTTCTGGCTAGACCGAGAATCAGGGCAAAAGTAAGCTCAGCTGTTGAAATAGTTGATACTAAGGGTGTGTTCGTTACCATAATATGCCTCTCTCTTGCCGCAACAAGGTCTATGTTGTCGAAGCCTGCACCGTAGTTGGCAATTATTCTTAAGTTCGGATTGGATTCGATGATCTCGCGATCGATTTTGTCTGATAATATGCACAATACACCATCCTTGTCTTTTATTCCTTCTATTATTTGTGATTTTGAAAGGGGTTTGTCAGTTCTATTCATAGTTACGCTATACCTTTCTGAGAGCTTGGTGTATGCAATTTCAGGTATTCTACCTGTAATAAAAATACTTTTCATATTACCATCCCTTTCCTCATCCTTTTGGTTGTCTTTGTCTTTAGTTTATATTAATATAAGATTAATCATTAGTAAAATTCATTATAATAATAACTTTGATTCCATTTAGGAATGGAGGTAACACATGGATATTAAACATTTGGAGACATTTGTAATAGTTGCAAAGCACCTTTCCTTCACTAAGGCCTCTGAGGAAATGTACGTCACCCAGTCTTCAGTCAGTAAGATTATTAAATCTCTTGAGGATGAGCTTTCTGTACAGCTTTTCTACAGGACTCCAAATATTCAATTGACGGATGTTGGAAGAGAGTTATATAAGCACTGTGTAAATGTCATATCGCTGGTCAATAACATACCCCTGGAGATAGGCAACCTTTCAAGGGTAGAAAAGGGAAGTGTAAGAATAGGTATCCCCCCGATAATCGGATCATCATTTTTTCCGCAGGTTATAGGAAGCTTCAAGTCTGAGTACCCAGGAATAGACATCAAGCTTACGGAGGTTGGCTCAAAGGGAATTATTGAGCATTTGGAAAACGGAGACCTCGATGTAGGTGTGATTTGCTCTTATCCGCCAAACAGTGATGAATACAATATATTCCCTTTGGTAAAGAGCCAGCTAATGGTAGGCATCAACCCGGATGATCCTCTGGCGAACAGTGAATATCTTTCCTTTGCAGACATTAAGGATCAGGGATTTGTTCTTTTCAAGGAAGACTTCTCACTGTATGACTCAATAATTGAAGGATGCACACAGAATGGATTTACTCCTAATATTATTTGTAACAGCTCACAAAAGGATTTTATTCTTGAGATGGTTGCATCAAAAATTGGCATCACATGCCTTCCCCATGTGACCTGTTCCCATGCTAAAAATGACAGCCTTAAGTTTATACCACTGGAAAACCCAAGAATATACTTAAATCTTTT
>DAIPJA010000023.1:0-16680 GCA_036770525.1 Gudongella sp.
ATTTCAGGATAATCAAGGCTGTTGTTGTTGAAGCTTGAGGAGGTCTTATTTGTGTTCTCTCCCCACTCAAGGAACTCTACGCTGTTAGCCACCACGTCTGTGGTGAATACTCTCTTGCCGTCCTTGTCGTCGTAGCTGCCAGTCTGAATTCTTCCCTGTATGCCTACCAGCTTACCTTTATTGAGAAAGTTGGCGCAGTTCTCTGCCTGCTTTCCCCAAACGACTATTCTGATGAAATCAGCAGTCGGTTGATTTTTCGATTCCATTTCTTGTTTTTTATCTCGTGAAAGACCTTTGTCAACAGCAATCGTGAACGTGGATACGGGTGTCCCTGAATTTGGAATATATCTTAGTTCGGGATCTCTCGTGAGTCTTCCTATCAATGCAACATTATTCAAGTCATTCACCGTCCTTTGGATTACTCTTCCTCTTTAACGATCATATGTCTCATAATGCCTTCTGATATCTTTGCAATTCTGTCGAACTCCTTAACTACTTCCGGATTTGACTCGAAGTTGATCAGTACGTAGTACCCTTCCGCCAAATCATCGATCAGATATGCAAGCTTTCTCATTCCCCACTCGTCTTGTGTTGTTATTGTACCGCCTGTTTCGATGATTCCCTTGAATCTCTCTAAAAGCGCTACTCTTTTTTCTTCCTCGAAATTTGGGTAAAAGATTACCATAGCTTCATATTTTCTCATGTATTTCACCTCCTTATGGACTATCGGCTCTATCCTTATGATAGAGCAAGGAACACTGAAGTATTATACCACAGCGGTTTTGCCTTGGCAATAACAATGATACCCTTCTTTACACAAATTTTACAGCCTAAGTAGATTAATTTTAACATTAAAAGCCTATAATTACATTAATAAATAATATAAAAGAGGATGATATTATGAGAAGCAAATTTGATCAGGATCTTGAAAAGCTTAACTCTGAGCTTACTGAGATGGGAAATCTAATTGAAAGCTCCATAGAAGCTGCAGTAACCGCCCTAAAGGCGCAGGATGTGGAGCTGGCTAAAAGAGTTATTTCAGGTGACAAGGAAGTAAACGACATGGAAAGAGCTATCGAGGACCTCTGTCTTAAGCTTATACTTAGACAGCAGCCCGTAGCAAGAGATTTAAGGCTCATTTCATCAGCTTTAAAGATGATAACAGATATGGAGAGGATCGGAGATCAGTCTGCTGATATTTCAGAGATCACTATCAGACTTGCAGACCAGAAATACCTTAAGGAGCTTGTTCACATCCCTCAAATGGCGGATGCGACTATCAAAATGGTCAGGGACAGCATTGACGCTTTCGTGAAGAGGGATATTGAGCTTGCTAAAAGCGTCATTTACTACGATGATATCGTCGATGACCTTTTCAATGTGATCAAGGATGAGCTGATCAGCTATATTAAGGATGGCATAGGTTCAAGTGAGCAAGCTATCGATCTTATGATGATAGCAAAATATTTCGAAAGAATAGGCGACCATGCGCAAAACATTGCGGAATGGGTATACTTCGCTATAGCAGGTGACCATTTCACAAGGAGTTGATCATATGAAGCTGATATACTGTGTTGAAGATGACGAGAGCATAAGAGAGCTGGTTTTGTATGCCCTTAAAAATGAGGGCTATGATGCTGTTGGCTTTGAATCAGGTGATGGGCTTTTCACGGCTCCTGTACCTGATCTTGTACTGCTCGATATCATGCTGCCAGGTGCAGACGGCTACAGTATATTGAGGCAGCTTCGAAGGGAATCCCGTACCCAAGGGGTCCCCGTTATTATGTTGACCTCTAAAACCAGTGAATTTGACAAGGTAAGGGCGCTTGATATGGGTGCTGATGACTATATTGCAAAGCCATTCGGGGTAATGGAGCTTCTTTCCAGGATAAGAGCAGTGTTAAGGAGAGCTCAGCCAAAGTCAGATGTCGATGCTATCTCCATAGGCGATGTAAGCCTTGTCTACGAAAAACACATGGTTATGGCAGGAGGCAAGGAAATAGTGCTTACTCCAAAGGAATTTGACCTATTGCATTATCTTATGAAAAATTCAGGATTGGTGCTTACCAGAGACAAGATAATGAACGAGGTTTGGGGCTTTGATTTTGAGGGTGAATCCAGAACGGTGGATGTTCATATAAGGACTCTTAGGATGAAGCTTGGGGATTCAGGTGAATTTGTCCAGACCGTACGAGGAGTTGGCTACAAGTTTGGAGGATGATTTATGGAGAAGAGGATCTATGCGTATCTAGCTGTAATTGTAACTATAACCATGTCCATTACCACGGTGGTAATGGCCTTTATAGTATATGACTTGGCAAGAGGCCCTGGAAGTATAGAAAATCTAAGCTTCTTTGAAGTGCTGATGTCGATGTTTCCCGCTGCAGTAGGTGTTTTGGTTCTGCTTTTGGTGACATTATACCTATTATCTCACCGACTTTCTGACAGGCTTATGGCTCCCATAAAAAGAATAGCTTCAAGTGTGGAAAGTATATTGTCCGGAAATCCTGTGGCAGAGGTATCTATTTATCCTGAGATCAGGCCTTTTGTTGACACTATCGACAGACAAAAGAAGCAGATAGATTTAGCTCTTCATGAGATGAGGGAAGCAGAGAAGGTGAGAAGAGAATTCACTGCCAATGTATCCCATGAGCTCAAGACGCCGCTGACTTCAATAATTGGCTATGCAGAAATGTTACAGAACGGGATTTCTAATGCAGAGGACTCCAAAAAATTTGCAGGAGTGATCCATAAGGAGGGCTCAAGACTTTTGGAGCTTATAGATTCAGTCATCAGTCTCTCAAGGCTTGAGGATTCAAATGCCATTAAGACCTTTGAGAATCTGGAGCTATTTGAATTAGCCAAGGATCTCGTTGAGAAGCTCAGCTTTTCTGCCAAGGAAAAATCTGTGGAGCTATCCGTTGTAGGCTCACCCCTCCAGGTCCGTGGAGACAGGAGAATGGTACAGGATCTTATTTTCAACCTTGTAGACAATGCCATCAAGTACAACCGAATTGGAGGAAGTGTTACGGTCAGCATTTCAGATGAGGGTACCTATGGAGTGATGAGGGTTACCGATACAGGGATCGGCATTCCAAAGGATGATGTTGAAAGAGTCTTTGAGAGATTCTACAGAGTTGATAAAAGCCGTTCAAAGAAAGCCGGGGGTACTGGTCTTGGACTTGCGATAGTTAAGCATATAGTAGAGTTTCACGGAGGAACTGTCCTTCTCAATAGTGAAGTAAACAAGGGGACTACTATCACAGTAAAGCTCCCTAAATAAAGTCATTGAAAATCCGCAGGGCCTAAGCCCTGCGGATAAATTTTTAATATAGACTATTTCATAGCTTCCTTTATAACCTGGGCAAGTCGCTTCATTCCCTCGACGATAAGCTCGTCGCTCATGGCTGAGTAGTTAAGTCTCATGCAATGCTCATTTCCTCCATTGGCGAAGAATGAACCTCCCGGTACAAATGCAACATGCTTTTCGAGAGCCTTTACTGCCAAATCTCTGGTGTTGATGTAGTCAGGCAGTTCTACCCATGTGAACAGACCACCCTGTGGTCTTGTGAACTTCACGCCCTCAGGGAACTCCTCATCCATTACCTTAAGCATAAGATTTCTTCTTCTAAGATAGGTTTCCTTGATTTTTTCTATATGCTCCTCAATATTGTAGTTATCAAGGAATGTCGCTACCTCGATCTGAGATATGGTGCTTGATTGAAGATCGGCGCCTTGCTTGACCAGTATGAATTTGTTCAGGATCTCAGGAGATGCCGCTACCCAACCAAGTCTTAGGCCTGGACAGAATATCTTTGAGAAGGTTCCAAAGAATACTACTCTTCCCTCGGTGTCGTAGTGCTTTATTGCAGGCAATATTTCTCCTTCAAATCTCAACTCGCCATATGGATTGTCTTCAACTATTACAATGTCATACTTATTAGCAAGCTCTACAAGCTTCATTCTCTTTTCAGTTGACCATGTTTTTCCTGATGGATTCTGGAAATCTGGTATAACGTAGATATACTTGACATTCTCAGTATTCTTAAGAATTTCTTCAAGCTCCTCCATGTTCATTCCGTCATCCTCAAGCTCAACGTCTATAAATTTCGGCTCGTAGGCTTTGAATGCATTAATAGCTCCAAGATAACTTGGTTTTTCAACGATTATAACGTCCCCAGGATTGATGAATACCTTAGCTGCAAAGTCCAGACCTTGCTGTGATCCACTTGTAACAAGAACGTCATTCGCAGTCATATGGACATTTACCTTCTCCATCCTCCTGGCGATAGCTTCCCTCAGCGGCTGATACCCCTCTGTGGGACCGTATTGCAGCGCTTTGGAACCGTGCTTCTCTATTACTTCCTTGCTGATATGTATCATCTCTTCGACTGGGAACAGCTCAGCTGCCGGCAGTCCGCCAGCGAAGGAAATGATTTCAGGTCTTTGGGTCAGTTTAAGGAGCTCTCTGATTTCAGAGGCCTTGATATTTTCCATTCTCTTTGCAAATTTCAATTGCATGGCATACACCTCCATTTTAAATCGGAAAACCTTTTCCCGTCTATACTTATATATTATCACCTTGCATGAACGCTTGTCTATATCAAAAATTACAAAAGCGCAGGGCTGCTGGATATTTTCACCCAGCAGCCGATTCTACAGTACCAACTCCGCTTTATCACTATCTCCGAAGTATCTGTACAGATCATATGGAGAAAATATCCCTTTATCAGTTACCACTCCGCTTACAAGATGTGGCGGTGTGGCATCAAAGGAAGGATAAAATCCTTTTACTCCTTCCATGGCAGTTCTGACTCCCATGGCCTGAAGGACAAAATCAGGATCTCTTTCTTCAATAGTTACTGTTTTTATTGTCTCATGTCCTCTGTCCGGGACTCCCGTTACAAAATACGGGACGCCCATATACTTCGCAACGATAGCTATTTGAAAGGTGCCAATCTTATTTACCACGTAACCATCCATACATATGGCATCGGCAGCCGATGTGAATAAATCAACGCCTTTTCTCTCCATAACGAATGCAGGCATGTTATCTGTAATTACCGTAACGTCAAAGCCCTGATCATAAGCTACACTTGCAGTCAGCCTTGCACCCTGGAAGTACGGCCTTGTCTCTGGAACGAACAGCTTTATGTTCTTTCCTCTGACTTTAGCTTCCCTTAACATCATTCCAACTATTGTTTCTCCGAAGCATTGGGTCATTACAGTGCCTGTTTCAGGGAACATGTCCACAAGGTTTTTTGCCACCAGGCCAACTCTTGCATATCTTTCATTTGTTACCTTAATGGTATGCTCGAATATAACCTGATCCAACTTCTCATCCAGATCGATGGAGGATCTCGCAGCTTCCAGACAACCATCGACGATAAGCCTCATCCTCTTTGCGGTTGTCGGCCTGGCACTTGCTATTGTGTCAGCTGCTTCATCAAGGAACCTTAGCTTGGATTCTCTGGTCATATTTCTAGCCTCGTAAGCCGCTAAGGCCATACCCATACCTGCAGCAAGAAACGGGCCTGCGCTCTGGGTTACCATGTCAGTCACTGCCTTAGCCACCTCTTTGTGACTTTCACAAATCTCGAATCTCTTTTCTGCAGGATAAATCCGTCTGTCCAGGATCCTGACCCTGCCATCCTCATACCAGGCTACATTGTTATATTGAAGCATAAATGCTAAGTCTCTGTCCTCTCTATGCATCCTCTACCTCCTACATAGCGCCTACTATCGATGTAATCAACCGTTCCAGCTTATCCTTCGCTTTTCTGCCCTCCAGGTCAACTTCCTCTGTGGTGACCGGCTGGTCAAGAACTCCAGCCGCCATGTTTGATATAAGAGAGATACCCAGGACCTCCATTCCGCAATGAGCCGCATTGATAGCCTCGGTCACAGTTGACATTCCAACTGCATCTCCCCCAAGTATCCTCATTGCTCTTATCTCGGCAGGTGTTTCAAATTGCGGGCCTGTTGCGTAGAAATAAACTCCCTCTTTAATTTCTATTCCCTGGTTCTTTGCCTCAGCTTTAGCGAGCTCTCTGAGAGTATTAGTGTACATATTGGAGACGTCAAAGAATCTGGGTCCAAGCTCAGGGATATTTGGTCCTCTTACAGGACTTGCTCCGGTAAGCTTGATGTGGTCGGATATTAACATTACATCTCCGGGTTTGAAGTCGGTATTGATTCCACCGGCTGCATTTGTTAGGATCACCTTTTTTACACCCAAAAGCTTAAAGACTCTCATGGGAATCGCAAGTCTCTCAAACTCATAGCCTTCGTAGTAGTGGAACCGACCGCTCATGCAAACCACTTTTTTCCCATTTAGGGTCCCTATAAGAAGCTCGCCAGCGTGGGAATCTACGGTGGACATTAAAAAATTAGGTATCTCCTTATACTTGATTATTATCCTACCTTGTATAAGCTCTGATATTCCCCCCAATGCTGAACCGAGAACAAGCCCGATCCCTATTTCTCCTCCAGCTCGCTCCTGGATATACTCTGCAGCCTTCTTGTAATATTCATAAGCATATTTCATCAATTTTCACTTCCCCCTAATAACAAACCTTCCTCAAGTATAGCAGATTAATCTATAAAATCCATCCCTATAGGGCAAGATTGTAGATTTTAAGAACATCCTCTTTTTCAAGGACCTTAAAGGCTCCAATCGGTCCCATAAGAACAGCTTTTTCTGCCATTAGCTCAAGGTTATCCATGGGTATGTCTCCTTCTGAGAATGTCCTTGGAAGACCAATTTTAGTCAGGAATTCCTCAAATCTGTTGATTCCTTCTAAGGCAAGCATCTCATTTGATTTACCAGCATCCGATACACCGAATACCTTTGTCGCAAAACGGCTGAATCTTTCCGGGTTGGTCCTGTATACGTATTTCATCCATGCAGGGAAGATTATTGCCAGACTGTCTCCGTGGGTAGTGCCATAAAGAGCGCTTAATTGATGGGCTATCCTGTGACTTGCCCAGTCATCATCCCTGCCAAGGCCTAAAAGTCCATTATGGGCTAGGGTTCCTGAAAGCATGATCTCTGCTCTTGCATTATAGTTCTTGGGGTCTTTCTTAAGAATATGGGCATTTTTTATTACATTCCTCATGGTGCCTTCACTGAGCTCATCAGTAAGATTAACGTCCGGAGTGTTTGTAAAGTATCTTTCTAATATATGAGAAAGTATATCCATGACCCCGGCAAAGGTTTGATTATCCGGCAAGGTCATTGTATACTCGGGGTCCATTATTGCGAAGGTTGGTCTTAGAAGGTCATTGTCAACTGAATGCTTAAGCTGTTCTTCCTCGTTAGTGATTACACTGCCCATGCTCGTCTCGCTGCCTGTGGCAGGAAGAGTAAGAACGACTCCAACAGGAAGTGCTCTTTCTACCTTAGCCTTCCCCATATAGAAGTCCCAGATATCTATATCAGTAAGTGCTCCAAGAGCTATTGCCTTTGCTGAATCTATAGCACTTCCGCCGCCTACCGCAAGGACAAGGTCAATATTCTCTTTCTTAGCAAGCTCTATGCCTTCTCTTACAAGCGAAAGCCTTGGATTTGGAGCTACTCCTCCCAGCTCAAAAACCTTTGCTCCAGTCATGTGGAGCTGCTCGATCACATCCTGATACACACCATTTTTCTTAATGCTTCCACCACCATAATGGAGTAAAATTCTGTTGTATTTGCCATCTATAATTCGGCTCAGCTTGGAAACGCTTCTTTTTCCGAATTTGATCATTGTTGGGGTATAAAAGCTAAAATTCTTCATAATAAAACTCCTCTCTTGATTTGGGCTAGTGTATGTATACCCAAGCAGAGAGGAGTTATAGTTGCATTTATTGATTCCAGTGCCTTTGATTGTATATCTCATCTATAATGGTCCTCAGGTTCTTGTCCCTGAGTCTTCCTGTTGTTGAGGTATAAATGGCTCCACTGTTTTCATATGCGCCGTCACCTATCAACCTTTCAATGAACTCCCTGAATATGCTTAAATCGCTCGATGAAGGTGGATTTTCTTTAAGCCCAGCCACCGCATCGGTAAATATTGATCCTTGGAGTCTCGATGGATAGAACCTCTTATCTCTAAGTCTTTCAAGTGCCTTATCATAATCCTCAAAGTATATATCCAGGAAAACAAGGGTGTCTGGCACATAGCTTTCCAGTTTTTCCAAGGCGGCCCTTGCAGCCTTCCAGTCCTTTTTGGCTCTGTGGAACCTGAATTCAATATATTTTGAATCATCATTCTTGAGATTATCAAGGGACTCTATGACTTCAAGTACAATCTTCTCGTTTTGAAGCAGCTCCTCTGAAGTCATATCCTGCAGGATGATCCTCATTATGTCAGATTTCAACCTTGAGTCAATTATTGAATCAGATAAAATAAAGGCTCTCTCCAAATTTTTCTCTCCCAGCTTCCAGCCTAAACCATAAAGCTTTGCCAAGCTTGTTATTGCTTCAACATTTTCCGGGTCTTCTAGAAGAATATCCTCATAGTGCTGAATTGCTTCCGGATATTTCATCCCTGCGACGAGTCTTTGACCTTCAGATAATTCACCTGGCATTATTACGCTTGGAAGGCTGTCATAATATGTCCTCATCGGGAGACTGCTTGTTATTAATCCATTGTCCTTTGTATAAGCATTTACAGTTATTGGGTACTCAACTCCAGGGAGGAACATCCCGAGAATTGCACCTGGTCCCAGGATCCTGTCATTTCCTTCTCGCGTTAATCCACCACTGGCATAAAGAAACTCTGACACCTTGAATTTTGCTGTATCACTGGTAAATCTTATCTCTCCTTCTACAGATTCTATAGCTCTTCTGAAGTATCCGCCTGATTTATTGATGGGGTCTCTAAATACCACAGGTTCAACTGTATAATAAGCTGCTCCTGGAACCTCCTCCCACCGGACTACCAACTCGTCAGAATCCAAATATGTCCCTGGCTGTGGAGACAGGACCTTAATAGTGTTTCTAAACTTGAAATCAACTGTCGTTATACCCTCTCCTACCTCCACATATCCAGGTTCTATCCTGGAGAAAACCTTATCTACCAAAATACTTTCCAAGGTTCCTACTCCGATATCGTAGAGGCCTTTTTTTAACCCTATGCTTTTGAAGTAGCCATTTTCATCAGTTATTGCTATATAGCCGTCTCCTCCAGCTCTGAAGCCACCGTCAGCATACTGGAGGTAAATCTCTACGAACGCCATTGGCTTCCCTTCAAAGAGGATCCTTCCTTCAATGAAGCCATCTTCACCTATATGTTCACTCGCTTGTTCAAGCCAGAATTTCCTATCCAAATAGGCTCTTGATCCAAAATATGAGCTGTCCAGCTCCTTCCAATTCCTTTTGCCAAGTTCATCGTAAATCCTTGTTGCTTCTTCAATATCTCCCTTGAATAAAGCCATTTCTCCTCTTATGATTTGCAGCCTCGGATCACTGCTTCCGGTATTTTCCATACCTTCAATTATCCTCTCAGCTTTTGAAAAGTCACGATTGATTGTGTGAAGAAATGCCGTGTATATACTACTAATCTCTTTGACTTCAGCATTATTGCTCTTCTCTCCCCATCCGATCAGCTCCTTAAGCTTATTAGACGATCCTTCGGCGATCGCCATATCCATCAGCATTCTGTAGGATGATACATAATCCTTTAACTCTGATTTAGATGGGTTTTCACCTAAGTTTAAGCGCAGCACTTCCTCTGCTTTTTCCATCTGCTCCTGGGACACACCATTTCCTCCGCCCCAGCCCTGGCTGTAGATTACGAACCTGGAAAAGTGGTCTACAAGACTCTCGGCAAAAATTAGCCTGCTGCTTATGGATTTCCTTGTATCTGCATATTTTTCATAGTAAAGCTGTGCTTTATCACTATTTTTTGTATCCAGGTAGTTAGCTATTCCAAGTGTTGCTTGGGGTATGCCCCAGAAGTATAATATCACGATCATAAGCATAACAAGTAGTAAGTTCTTGACTTTTACTCTTATCTTCACTTGTCAGCCACCTCCCTGTCATCTCTGATGATTATCTGAGACCCTCCAATATCTATTACCTGGACATTATGGTCCTTGAAGACTCCCTTCGGAAGTATTGATATAACAACTAAAGCTGCCAAGCCTGCTATTGCCGGTGCAAGGGGAATTTCTATCTCCTTGTTCAAAAACTCTCGAAGCTTCATCTTCGGTGTGGGTTTTGAGCTTTTCATTATATTATTGATAGCTTCAGGGCTTAAGGCTATGCCCTTTGAATCCTCTTCAAAGATACTTTTTATCTCATGTCCCAGTTTATCCAATTCATTCATAGAGCATGCCTCCTTTCAGTAAACTTTCTCCCAGTAGCTTTCTTCCCCTTGAAAGCCTGCTTTTTATAGTACCTTCACTGTCGCCAAGTATTTCAGATATTTCTGTTATGGAAAAGTCCTTGAAATAATAGAGCACCAGAACTTCTCGATAGATTGAGGATAGCCTGTCGAGACTTGTTCTTAAGACCTCCCTGTCTATTTCAACAACTATTTGAGACTCCAGATCGTCGCCAACTATCAGCTCCTCCTCAAGTGGCAGCAGATCCTCAGATTTCCTCAGTCTGTCTCTTGAAATATTGACTGCTATCCTGTAAAGCCAAGTATATAGACTGCTATTCCCCTTAAATTCATGGATCCCCTTGAATACCCTTATAAATGTCTCTTGAACTACATCCTCAGCCTCTTGTCTGTCCTTGAGTATCAGGCAGCAGGTCTGCAGGAGTCTTGAACCATGTTGCTCTATTAAATTTCTGTATGAATCCTCACGGCCTATTTTAAGGCCATCGATAAGCTTTCTCTCCGCCACCATCAACCCTCCTTACCCTATAGACGTTATTCTTTAAAAAAGGTTGCATAAAAACAAAAAAGAGAGAAAAATTTCTCCCTTTCCTCCCTAACTAGCCATAAATCCCCTACGAACTGAATATTGTTTTATGTCCTTTGTAAAAATTTGATCCCATGCGGTCAGACAGAGTCGTCTGCCCCTACAGTGCTTGGGATGATATTACGATGTTTCACGAAACACTATTCACTGTTCACTGATCTTGGCTATCCTCAGGTTTCTTATGGTGGACTATGCTGACCCACTTCTCCCCTTCAAGGATCTTCCTCACCCTCTTCTCGAATTCGATCCTTGTAAGCCACACCTGTCTGTCGCAGCCCATGCATCTGAGCTTTATATCGACTCCGGTACGTTGTATCTCCCACTTGTTTTCACCGCATGGGTGCCCTTTCTTTAAGGTGACCTGGTCTCCTACCTGATAATGAAGCATCATGATTCCTTACCCCCATCCACAACGACGATTTTTGAATAAGGTATTTCTATATCCTCTCTGTTGAAGGCTTCCTTTATCGACTTTCTCAGAGCCCTTTCAACTGCCCACTGCTCCATGGGCTTCGTTTTGGCAACAACCGTCAGTACAACATCCGATCCTCCAAATTCAGTGACTCCAAGAACTGTTGGTCCTTCAATGATGTTTTCATTAGATTTTGCCAGATCCTCAGAAACTTTCTCCAGAACCTTAATTGCCCGCTCAATATCCTCTTCATAGGCAATGGATATTTTAACTAGAGCTCTCATCGCACCTCTTGTCCTGTTTGTGACTATTTGAACATTGCTGTTTGGGATTATATGGAGCTCTCCTGTAAAGTCTCTTAGCTTTGTTACTCTTACCCCCAGCTCCTCCACTATTCCCTCAAGGCCACCAATTTTTACATAGTCTCCGACTGCATACTGATCCTCCAGGAGAATGAAGAAGCCTGTAATTATGTCTTTTACGAGAGATTGTGCACCAAAGCCTATTGCAAGACCTCCAATCCCCGCAGTAGCGATTATGGAGGTGGTGTTTATGTTGAAAAGATCAAGTGATACTACTATCCCAATAAATACCAGGATGTACTTTACCACCTTCTTGAGGATCTCTGACAGAGTGTTCATCCTCCTGTCATTGATCTGAAGCCTCGTGAGCCTTCTGTTATTCATAGTCTTATCGACTATGTGATTCACCACCCTTGTGATTATGAATATGGTGGTGAAGATAACTATAATAGCTGCAGCTTTCCCCAATAGGTTCAAGGACCCATCCTCGGTTTTAAAGAAATCATCTATAAACTGCCAAATCAACTCCATTTTTACCCCCTATTCAAGCATTTCAATTGTTCTGTTCCCATCCTCGACAACCAGGCTGTAAATCGCCTTTGACCTGAATTCACCCTTTGATCTATATTCCTTAATCCTTTCAATATCATCTTTGATGATCATTATGGAAAGGCCACAGCTTAGAGTTATGTCCCTTGGCGTAGGGATAGTCTTTGTGAAAATACCTTGGTCCTTCAGATAGGACTCCGCTGCCATTGCATGGTGAGTCGACTCAAAGGTTATTATTCCATACTCTTCTCTTTTCATAATATCTTATCCTATCGTAATTGTATTATTTGCACCGCTCATTTTTTCATAAATAGTATACATATTTGAGATGATCCCTACTCCAAGCTTTTCCTTGAGTTCATAAAAATCAAGGCAGGTTCCGCATGATACGATCTCAACTCCCAGATTTTCCAGGTACTTCAGGTCATCCAATACTGGGCTGTCACCTACAGTAAGCCTGACGCCGGAGTTGTAGAACAGGATCGCCTCAGGATGAGGTGTAGTTTCCTTTACAGTATAGATGAAGCTCTTCATCAATATCTTGCCAAGTGCTTCTTCCCCTCTTCCCATTTGGTCAGACTGGATAACTATTACTGTTCCTTTGCCAGAAGGAGCATTTACATTAGAAGCTTCAACAGCCTCTGTATCCATTGATTCACCCTTTTTTATCGTGACAGCAAAGCTATTTACACCCAGCACCTCAGTTTCATAGCTTAGCTTAAGACTAGTCGCCAGCCTTGAAAGGTTTTCTACTGCCACCTGATTGTCTACAAGGGTTTTTACCTCCCCCGCTGATATGCCGTCAAGTTCTTTTTTTGTCAATATTACAGGTCTTGGACATGCCAAGCCCTTTGCATCTATTTCCTTTTTCATTGTTCATCCTCCTGCTCTTTTATCTCAACATCCTTTATCCTCATTACTGAAATGCCTTCCTCCATAGTGATGATGAGATCGTTGAATTGGCTGGTTAATCCCTTGATCCTGCCACCAGTGGAGTTGCTGCATATTATCTCTCCATCCCTTAACGCTTCGATATCTCTATTGCCATACATTATGACATACCTTCCATGATTATGGAGTCCCTTGTACTCTATGGGATTGGTCAACTTTTTGATAGTCTGTCCGGTCTTGTCAAGAATCTCAAGATTATCACCATATAGGACATAGATGTCAGTACCGTCAACAGCAACGTCCTTGATCAAAGGAAAGTCACGCTCCCATTTGATCTCGTTGCTCTTAAACAGCTTTATACCCTCATCTGTCAGAATTATACTTCCACTACCATAGGAAAAAGTCTTGAGAATAAGCTCATCCACTACTGAATAAACAGGTTCCTGTTCATTTTCAGAGTACAGATTGGATAAAATTTCCCCATCAGCCGTCTCTATAACTGAGAATTTAAGTTCTCCCTTTTCACCCTTCCAATACCCTAACGGTACTTCATCGGAGTATTCCTTTCTGAGCTTTTCAGTTCCGTCAGGACCGAACACTATAATTGATTCACCCTTATCATTTTTTATATGAACACCAACATCCCCGTCAAGGATCCTTGCGTCAAAGATTTTATCCTCCAAATCTTTTGTGAATATTTCCTTGCCCTCGGAGTTATAGACATAGATCTCGCCTTCTTTATTGAATACCGCAATCCTTCCTCCATCAATTTTCAGATTGGGTTCATCAAAAAGAAAGGTCCTCGACCACAGGGTCTCAGAGGATTGATCAAGATATGATATTCTTTCACCATCCCATGAAAAATATCTCCCATTATAGTAGGTCAGGTCATCTCCCATGAAATATGACATTTCCACAAATTCCTTTTCTCCTCCGGTTATATCGTCCAACAAGCTGACAAGGAGCTTCTGGTTGCTTTCAAAGGAAAAGAAGACCGCTGTAAATCCAAACAGTATCAAAAAAATGTTAAGCAATATCCCGGATGACCGTTTCATGGCGACTCTCCATTCAAAAATATCTTACATTATATAATATCACCTATTTAACTGACATTCAATTTCAGCTGTTACTCCATCAGCATTTCCTTCCATTTTTTACCGGTCTCTGTTGCTGCAAGTCCTGCCACCGAGGTTTCTCTCAAGGTCACCGGAATTGCAAGACCAATGTTGTACATTGCGCTTATTACCTCATCCCAGGGAACCTTGCTTTCCACACCAGCCAGGGCAAGTTCTGCAGAAACTATGGCATTGGTAGCTCCAGCGGCATTTCTCTTTATACATGGGACCTCCACAAGACCGGCAAGTGGATCGCAGGTAAGCCCCAGCATATTTTTCATGGCCAATGCCATTGCATGAGCTGCCTGATGTGGTGATCCTCCTGCCATTTCAACGGCAGCTGCAGCAGCCATCGCACTTGCTGACCCAATCTCAGCCTGACACCCACCTGCAGCACCAGATATAAATGCGTTATTGGCTATTACAAAGCCAAATGCTCCTGCTGTGAAAAGATACATTGCAATGGTATCATCATCCATGTTAAGTCTCTCACCGACAGCCAACAGCACTGCGGGAAGTACACCAGAGGATCCAGCTGTCGGTGTGGCACAAATAAGTCCCATGGACGCATTTACCTCGTTTATGGACACAGCATAACATGCTGCCTTAAGTGTGGTTTTATCTGTCAGGTAGTTCCCTTTTTTGATATACTCATTTAATCTCTTCCCATCTCCTCCTGTCATACCAGAGTGGGAGGTTACACCATCCATCCCTCTTAATGCTGCCTGCTTCATGACCTGGAATTGTTTTAACATGCGACCAGTTATTTCTTCTTTACTCACTCCGGTAAGCTCTTCTTCCTGCTCAAGCATTATCTCGTAAAGCTTTATATTCCTCTCTGTTGCTTGCTGTACAAGCTCAGCTACATTTCTAAACACCTTTTTCCACCTCTCTATTCGCTAAGTCGAATGACTCGGATTATATTTTCTCTTTCTGATATAGATTTTACTACCTCGTCAGGTACCCTTTGGTCGGTCTCCATGGCCATAAGAGCTATGTTCCCTTTTTCTTTTCTTGATACCTCCATGCTGCTTATGTTGATCTGACTGCTTGCCATTATACCGGCTACGCTTGCTATTACTCCATAGACGTCCTTGTGGAATACCATCAGGGCTGGATTCTCTCCCGATAATCTGAGAGAAAATCCGTCGATTTCCGTTATCTGAACCAATCCGCCGCCTATGGATATACCCGTTATTTCCATTTGATCATTACCGGATCTCAGTGTAAGCTTCATGGTATTCGGGTGAACAGGCACGGCATCCTCTCTTATAAAGCTGACCTTGAGTCCCCTTTTTTCGGCATTTACAAGAGACTCAGGAATTTTCGGATCGTCCGTTTCATAGCCAAGAAGTCCTCCAACAACTGCAACATCTGAGGCATGCCCCTTATAGGTTTCGGCAAAGGAGCCATAGAGTCTTACAACAACATTATCCAGTTCTCTTTCGAAGAGATTTCTTGCCAACTGACCTATCCTGACCGGACCAGCTGTATGTGAGCTTGATGGTCCTATCATAACTGGACCTATTATGTCAAAAATACTTCTGTATTTCATATTTATCTCCTCCCGATTCGTTCCTGAGAATATTACCTGATTCAATTATACAATATTGTCCTCTCGTGAGTATATGTTTTCTAAAGGCTCGTCAATCAGTAATTCAAATTGATTTTTTTCGATTTGAGGTGTACAATAATTGCAAATAAACGATAGAGGATGAGAGCTGTGAATAAGAATACAGAGAAAAAAAGAGAAGCTATAAGGGAAAACTATTCCTCGGTTGCAAAGGGGTCAAGCAGCGGTTGCTGTGGTGGAAGCAATTGCTGTTCAAGCACAACTGATCCCAAGGAAATATCAAAGCTCCTTGGTTATTCCGAGGATGATCTGGATATGATCCCATCAGGGTCGAATATGGGCTTAGGTTGTGGAAATCCCATTGAGATTGCAAGGATAAAAAAGGGAGAGACAGTTCTCGATCTTGGCAGCGGTGGAGGCTTTGACTGTTTTCTTGCAAGCAGGTTTGTAGGATCGGAGGGTCATGTGATCGGGGTCGATATGACACCTGACATGATCTCTCTTGCAAGAAAGTGTGCTGATGAGGAAGGGTATGAAAACGTAGAGTTTAGACTGGGCGAAATAGAGCATCTTCCAGTCGCAGACTCATCAGTGGATGTAATAATCTCAAATTGTGTATTAAATCTATCACTTGATAAAGCTCAGGTATTTAAAGATGCCTACAGAGTGCTTAAGCCGGGTGGAAGACTAGCTATTTCCGATGTTGCAGCCACCTGTGAGCTTCCGGAGGAGATCAAGAACGATCTGTCAATGCTTTCAGCTTGCATCGGGGGAGCAATTCACTATAAGGAGCTTGGAAAGCTAATTAGGAAGGCGGGCTTCGATGAAGTAAGACTTAGAGCTAAGAAGGACAGCAAGGATATTGTCAAGGACTGGGCGCCTGGAATAAGTCCGGAGGACTATATTGCTTCCTTCTATATT
>DAIPJA010000224.1:0-2944 GCA_036770525.1 Gudongella sp.
GACTTTGACACCTTGTTCCCCGCTGACTTTATCTGCGAGGGCATCGACCAGACCAGAGGCTGGTTCTACTCGCTTATTGCGATATCCACCTTTGTAATGGGGCAGTCGCCATATAAGAATGTACTGGTTAACGACCTTGTTCTGGACAAGGACGGAAAGAAAATGTCCAAGTCAAGAGGCAATACGGTAGATCCATTCGATCTGTTCGACAGGTACGGAGCTGACGTATTGAGATGGTACCTTATATATGTATCACCTCCATGGACACCGACCAAGTTCGATGAGGACGGCCTGAAGGAGGTTGAGTCCAAGTTCTTCAGAAGCATCAGAAACGTATACAACTTCTTCTCGATGTACGCAAACACTGACGACATAGACCCAAGGGAGTTCTTCGTGCCATATGAGGAAAGACCTGAGATAGACAGATGGATACTTTCGAAGTTCAATACACTTCTGGGTGAGTCCAAGGAGAATATGGACATATTCGAGCTTACAAGGACTGTAAGGGCTATCCAGGAGTTTGTCATAGAGGACCTTTCAAACTGGTATATAAGAAGAAACAGAAGGAGATTCTGGTCAACTCAGCTTGACGACGACAAGAAATCAGTATACAACACAACCTATGAAATAATGGTAGACCTTTGCAAGATAATTGCACCGTTCGTTCCATTTATATCAGAGGAGCTTTACAGAAACCTTACAGGCGGCGAGTCAGTCCACATAGACTTCTATCCCGAGGCAAGAGCTGAGCTTATTGACAAGAACCTTGAGGATAAAATGGATCTTGTAAGGAACCTTGTGGCTCTTGGAAGAGCATCCAGGGAGAACGTAAGGATAAAGGTAAGACAACCTCTTAACGAGGTGGTTATAGACGGAAAATATGAGGAGCTTATCGGCGACCTTGTACCGCTTATGATGGAGGAGCTTAACGTGAAGAAGGTCGTATTTGAGAAAGACCTTTCACAGTTTATGAACTACTCACTTAAGCCGAACTTCAAGGAAGCAGGTCCTACTCTGGGATCTAAGATAAAGTCCTTTGGAAAAGCACTGGCTGAGGCTGACGCCAAGGAGCTTGCCGATCTTCTTGAAAGAGAAGGCAAGGTAATGATGAACCTTGACGGAGCAGACACCGAGATAGTTAAGGATTTCGTACAGGTGAGCATATCCTCCAAGGAAGGCTTTAACGTGGTCATGGAAAACAACCTTTTCGTGATCCTCGACACAACTCTTACCAAGGAGCTGTTGGATGAGGGCTATGCAAGGGAGTTTATATCAAAGGTCCAGCAGATGAGAAAGGCTAACGGATACGAGATACTTGATAACATAAAGATATTCTTCAATGGAGAAGAGCCTATAAAGGAAGCAGTTAAGGAATACGAGGAGTTTATAAAGGCTGAGACTCTGGCAACAGAAATAATTGCAACAGATAAGACCGATATGGAGAAGCAGGATCTTAACGGATTAGAAACCGGTATGCTTCTTGAGAAAAACTAAAGGATACAGCCCGCATTTTTGCGGGCTGTTATTTTTTAAGACTTTTTCCAATGTATATTGTATTCGGGGTAACTATAGAGTCGTAGGCAAGTACCCTGACTCCTCTACTCTTTGCAAGCTTGACCGCATCTGCAAAGCCGGGGTCCATGCTTTTGTTTGGCTCAAAGTATTTGGGACCCTCCATCTGGACGAGGAACAGGATCGAGGCTTCATAGCCCTCCTCCTTTGCTTTAATAAGCTCCATTATGTGTTTTGTCCCTCTTACGGTGGGGGCATCCGGAAACCTTGCAACTCCATCCTCCTCAAGAGTAACTCCCTTTACCTCAAGAAATCCCCTTCGCTGTCCGATTTCATAATAAATATCAAATCTGGAATCGCCGAAGGTTTTCTCTCTTTTTATCAGGTCTGTCTCAAGAAGCTCAGTGATCAACCCTCTTTTAAGAGCATCTGCAGCAACGGCATTTGGCACTTGCGAATCCATATTTATCAGCATGTCTTTCTTCCATACTGAAATTAAGGAATACCTTGTCTTCCGCAGGGTATTTTCCCCATGATCCTCAAGATATACCCTAACACCGGGAATGAGTAGCTCCCTGCACCTTCCAGTGTTTTTAACATGAGCGATAACTTCTCCCTCGGGAAGCATCACCCTTGCAATAAATCTATTTGGCCTTTCTATAAATATTCCTTCCACTACCTTTTGATAATACATAACAGCCCTCCATATGCTACAATATCCTTAAGCTTATCACGATAAATGCTTTCGGACAACCGATGGGGTAAATTGATAAGCAAAATCTTAGAATGAGGTACTGTATGAAACTAAAGAAGCTGTCATTTATAATAGTAATCGGCCTGGCTGCAGTCATTGCCTTTATTGGCTTTAACAGAAGCGGTCCTGAGGCTGTCATAGAGTCAGGAAGTGACATCAGGATTTTTATAGCAACTGATCTCCACTACTTCGACAAGAGCCTTACAGACTTTAGTGAAGGCTTCGATGCTTTTGCGGTTACAAGGGATGGGAAGCAGCTGCTTTACTCAGAGGAGATAATGGATTCCTTTTATGAGGATATCAAGGAGCAAAAACCGGACATACTTATCGTAAGCGGAGACCTTAGCTACAATGGCGAGGCTGTGAATCACAGGGAGCTATCGGATAGGTTCCTCCGGATCGAAAAACTGGGCACAAGGGTTTATGTGATCCCCGGCAACCACGACGTATTAAGCATCTGGGCAAACGGATACAGGGAGGGCGCTCCATATTCGGCTGAGAATATAACCCATGAGGATTTCAGGGAGATATACGGAAGCTTCGGATACGATGAGGGAATATCCTTCGATGAAAAGACATTGAGCTACCTGGCTGCGCCTTCGGAGGATCTGTGGCTCCTGATGCTTGACTCAAACAAGTACTTCGGGGATTTCAGCATGCCGACAGGAGACGGATATA
>DAIPJA010000225.1:0-2917 GCA_036770525.1 Gudongella sp.
GACAGCAGAAACGACCAAATTCCAATGCATATCTGGGAGGAAGCAAACCTGTGCAGTTCTCGTAACCATATGGTTCCGCTATGTGTCGGGTCTCCTCTTGCTATCCTGAATTGGCTGAAGGATCACGAACCTCACAGCTACAGCAGGATCGAGCATGTGGTTTATTGCAAGGATTGGTTGAATTTCAGGCTTACAGGTAAAATATCAACTGACTGGACAGATGCATCAACAACTGCAATAAATGTAACAAAAAAGACCAGGGTAAATGAGGTATTTAAAATACTTGGAATTGAGGAAATGAATAAGAAGTTTCCCAGGATATTACAGTCAGGCGAGGTCATGGGGAAGGTTTCTGCAAAGGGCTCATCTGATACCGGGATACCCGAGGGAACTCCTGTAATCGCAGGGTGTATAGATATCTCTGCCACTTCAGCAGGCCTTGGTGCCGTAGCACCGGGAGACTCGGGAAGCATAATAGGAACAACCTTAGGCAATATTGTTATAATGGGCAAGAATGAGGTCGAAGAGATGAATGTCGAAGAGGGGAGCATCCTTTGTCATGTGAAGGATGGATCGTACTTACGACAGATGTCAGCGTTGAGTGGTTCTGTTATCCTGGATTGGTGCAGGAAAGAGCTGGGGGTAACTGCGAACGATATATCTTATTTGGAATCAGAAATCAAATCGGTTCCACCAGGCTCTGAGGGTGTGATATTCCTTCCATATTTATTTGGGGAGAGAGCGCCGTTCAAGGCACCAGATGCATCAGCTGTGTTTTACGGGTTGAGGTTCAATCATACCCGGGCACATATGATCAGAGCGGTATATGAGGGACTTGCGTACTCCATGTATGACTGTCTTACCTATATGCCAAAGGGAAATACAGACAGGTTTATTGCTGGAGGAGGTTCAAGAAGCGACCTTCTATGTCAGATCATAAGCGACGTGACCGGGGAAGTGGTTATAAGATCCAACAGGGAAGAGTTAGGCCTTTGCGGGATATATAAGGTCATAACGGGAAATTGGGAGGAAATTAGCTCTCCCTCCGATAGATTTTATCCTGATCTTGATAAGAACCAAATATATATGAAAATGTTTGGTGAGTTTTTAAGGATCAGGGACAGGCTGATACTAAGGTAACATAAGTAAACAACAGGCAGAGACAGTTGGATAAGCCTCAACGATCTCTGCCTGATTTTTTTAGAATCCTTTTATTTGGCCTCTGTAAGGAGGCTCCTTGTTGTCTCTGAACTCATCAATCCCCGGACCTCCGAGCCTCTTAAGCCTCCATATACCATAAATATAGCTTAATATAAGGACTGAAAGAGTTGTAGGGGTGCCTAGAAGTGTGTTCATCCAGGCTTGTTTAATCAGATCTCCACCCTGGTATAGTCGAAGCTGCAGGATCATCCTTGTAAGGAATAGAACAGCCCACATTACCGTTACCTCTGCATATGCTGGTTTGATATCCCTTCTTAGGAACCAGGACATTTCCCACCCTCTTGAAAGGTGACTTGCTATTGCAGCCATAGGTCTTCCTATTATTAGTGTCACTATCGCAGCGATAAAAAGAAAGCCGCTGGTGATTATTCTTGGAAGAAAGTAATTTGCAGCATTTCCTGCGAAATATGCAAATGCAGATGCAATCAATACTCCCAATAGTCCACCAACCGCATATTTGACTGTCTCTCCCTTGAGATATCTCACAGCACCTAAAAGCAAAGCAGTCAATACTGCAGAAATAATCCCCCAGGAAAGCCCGAATAGACTGTTAGCTATAACAAAGACAAGCGGAGGGAGTATGGCCCCAAGAGTCTTGCCTCCTATGACGGATTTGACCTCGTTCCTGACATCATTAAGAAGAGGTGACATTTTTAGCGATCTCCTTTCGGTACGATCTCCTTAGACCTCCACCCAAGAAAGAACCTTACCCAGTCGCCCTTATTGATTTCCAAATGGATCGCTGTATAGAGAGCTCCCGCAAAGAATCCTAATATCATTATGGCTATTATCCATAGTATAGAAATGAATTTACTCTTCTCTCTGAAGAAAACCCACATGGAAAAAATCGTGAAGCCTACATACAGGTCTACCATGGAGACTATTCCCCATGGATTGTTTAATATAATGCTTCCGTCTGCAAAGAAGTCGCCCTTGGTGAATCCAAAGAACAATGCTGCAGACATTGCAGCTACCCCCAGCCATGCAATTGCCCTTGCAATTTTCATGAGTAATCCTCCCTGTAAAGTATCGTAGCTATTTCCTGATATCCAAATTGATCCTGCCATCCTTGATCTCCACGATCCTGTCGGCCTGCTCAGCTATCCTCTGGTCATGGGTGATTATTACGAAGGTGGTCTTGAACTTTTCATTGATATCTCTAAGTGTAGAGTATATTGTCTTGGTTGAATCCGAATCCAGATTACCGGTGGGCTCATCGGCGAGTATCAGCTTGGGTCTGTTTATAAGTGCCCTTGCGATGGCCGTTCTCTGCTGCTGCCCACCTGACATATTGGTAGCCAGGTTGTTCTTTACCTTTGTGAGTCCAACAAGGTCAAGCAGCTCGTCAGCCCACTCCTCGATTTCCTTAGGGACCTTGAAGTTACCTATTCTATAGGGTATAAGGACATTCTCTCTGGCTGTAAATTCCGGAAGAAGATAGTGGAACTGGAATATGAAGCCTATGGTTTTGTTTCTCAATATGGCAAGCTCTTCCTTGCTCAGGGTGTCTGTACGGTTGCCGTCTATGAAGACCCTGCCTGAGGTCGGCTTGTCAAGGGTACCGATAATGTTTAGAAGGGTGCTCTTTCCACTTCGCGATGCACCTATTAATCAGTTGAAGCTGTTCTTCTCAAATGAGAGGTTTAGATCAAACAAGACCTGGGTCTTTATCTTTGCTCCGTATATCTTATTTATT
>DAIPJA010000226.1:0-2901 GCA_036770525.1 Gudongella sp.
GGTTGATATGATTTCCGCTTCTACTCCCGTTCTCCTGAGATAGTCAATTACTGTAATGGCTTCTACCTCCTCAAATCCCTCTGCAAGCATGACCAGGATCTTGCTCATCAAAAACACCTCCCTTAATATAATACCCAAAAAACTAATATCCCCGGGCAAGCCCGGGGAAGATAGCTATTCTGACATAAGTCGCTTCTCGCCCTCAAGGGCTTTCAATGGTGCTATATCCTGGCTGAACTCGAGAGTTCCCATAAATTCGCCATTTTCATCCCTTACTGCATAGTATGAGATAACGACAAATCTATCGCCCATCTGGATCCAAAAGCTCTCTGAATCCTTCTTTCCCGATTTCAAATCTTCAACCAGCTTCTCGACAATATGTGCGCTCTTTGGAGGATGGCAATTCTCAACCGTCCTTCCGATTATTGCCTTGGTCCTTGCAAAGATCCTTTCCTTTCCGTTTGAAAAGTACTTCACGACGTTGTCCTTATCCACAAAGGTGAAATCTACAGGCATATGATTCAGCATCAGATTCAGCTCCTTTGCAGAGAGAACGCCTGTGTCGAATCTGATAAAGCCGCTTTCAGTAATCCCCTTGTCCTGCTCTTTCTTGACTACGTTTACCCTCTTAAGCTCCCACTCCTTTTGTGGAGGTATCAGGGTATATCCTATTTCATCCGAGCCCTCATAGACCTTGATCCATTCGTCCTCTGACAGTGTCTCAAGACACATTGGGAATAATATGCTTTCTTCCTTGAAGATCATTTCACCAGCCTGAACGATTGCGGCATTGAGTTTTTCTTCCACATTTTTCACATCTCCGGAAAATTCAACCAGTGATTTCTTTGCATCCTTGATCTTTTGTCTGATTTCATCATCTACTCCCCACATGACCTTTGGAGGAGCGGTAACACCAGCAGCTTCAAGGAATGGGAAAATCAGGTTTTCCTTCCTGCTATAGTGCTTATCGATATCGTAGAACAGGTTTACACTTTCAAGGAGCTTGAACCTGTTGTCATCTGAAGGATCCGCTTTAAACGCATCCAGATCACCCCTTAACCCCACCTTCATCAATGCCCTTAAAGCTTCATTTTCCTGCTTCATTGTGTACACAGGATGTCCTGGGACTTCCTCTGGGTGGTGGTACTCTTCAAGTGAACCCTTGAAAACCTCAGCATGGACATCGCAAAGATTCTGGATCTCCTCAATGGGGAGCCCATCCTTTACGAGCTGTACCTCCAGCCGTGATATTTCAACAGGAGAAACACCTGCGATCACGTCGGCAAACTTTGCCTTGACCTCCGCGACAGTCTTTCCGGCGTGGAGCTCCTGGATCACCTCTTTAAGCTTATCCTGTCTTTCATCATCTGACATTTGATTCCGTCTATTGTCAATCAACTCGCTCATATTATCCCTCCTAAACATATTCACCTATATCTACCCATCCAAATTGCATTAAAAACCTGACAAATTTTAAATTATTCCATAAGTAAGCCGCCTCCGGAAAACCTGAGACGGCTCTCGATTCATTGAGAATCACTTAAATTCCTTCATTATTCTTACAGCTTCCTCTATATATTCATCAGCCAGCTTCAAAATACTGCTGTCCACCTTCATTCCATTGTCCCTTATGGCAGTCATATAGTCGTAAACGAAGCCTGTGGATACTAAGCCTTCATTGGCACCAAAGGACTCATAGGCTTTGTAAATGTTTTCAAATATAATATTATTATCATATGCTGCAAGAGGAGAGTTGGGCAGTCCCTTCATGAAGGCCGTAAGTCTTTCTTCATAAATATCAACAAGCTCCTCATGTCTTGGCCCGGAAATGTACCTGTTCATGTAGCTTTCAAGCTTCATTATCCTCTGGCCAAGCTCATCAAAGCTTATTAACAAGGAACCGTCAAGATACGGCGGCGAGTCTGAGTCTTCAGCCATCAGCTCGATATACTCCTTCCATTCATCGGTCAGCTTATCCTCGTATTGCAGCAATGAGCTATAGTCTATGACCGGCTCTATCATTCCCTCAGTTGACATCAGCTTATAATGACCATTGTAGGCCTTGGTTATTAATTCTTTTAGTTCTGCGTTCTTGATGTCATCGATCATGTCTTCCTTGAGGAACAGATCCCGGCCAACTAACTCGATCAGCTCATTATCCTTATCTGTATAACCAATTTCTGTCCTTAAGCTATCAAGGCCTTTTTTCAAAGCTGCTTCCAGATTATCCACCATGGCGCTGACCTCTAAAGGCCCCAGCCTAGCAATATTTTCATGGATATACTCCTTTATATCAAGCACATGTGGATCCTTGCTGATCAGCTCATTGAATCCATCCATTATCTCTTTCTTCTCGTTTTCCTCAGCTTCCTCGACCGGCTGCTGCACCGGCGGTGTGTTTGGTTCCTCTACCGGTTCCTCCTTCTTTTTGCAGCCTGTAAAAGCTACTGTCAATACCAATACAAACGTAAGAAAAAACAAAGCTTTCTTTTTCATATCTGCACCTCCCTTAATCAGATTTACTCCTATGTTTATAGTATACCCACTAAAAAAGACCTCCCCTGTGGAAAGTCTTTACAATATAATTACAATTTAGATCGGCATCCTTGTTTTAGATTATTTTCCTTCATATACTTATCGATTGAGGAGATGACTCCAAGCTTATCAGCACTCCACTCAGGCTTGTATAAAAGACTTTTATCTCCATCTCCTGTTATCCTGTGTATGACCATATCCTCCGGGAGTCTCGTCAGGGCTTCTGAAACAAGCCTGACGTACTCTTCCTTATCCATTATTGGAAAGGGGTCCTTCTTATATAATCCATAAAGATCTGTATCTCTTTGGATGTACAGTGAATGAAGCTTGATTCCCCAGGTCCCGGTTCTTGCAACATGGTCAACC
>DAIPJA010000024.1:0-15888 GCA_036770525.1 Gudongella sp.
TGTCATTGCTCTTTGCATGGTTGAAAACACATCAGGCTGGTACCATGATATAAAGACCATTGGGGAGTTCTGCAAGGAGCGGGGGATATATCTGGTGCTGGATGCTACTCAGTGCATCTGTGCCATGAATATAGATGTTAAAGAAATGCATATAGATTTTCTTGCTGTATCCTCATATAAGTGGCTTGGAGGCGTATTTGGGGTTGGATTCTCTTATGTATCAAACAGGATCCTTGATAAGATCAGTCCAAAATACGTTGGCTGGACCGGGAATAAGAACAGAACGGATCACAGCAGATATAACCTGGATCTTTCTGATGGAGCCAACAGGTTCGAAACCGGAAGCCTTAACTGGGTGGGACTTAGAGGACTTGAACAGTCTCTTAATATCTACCTTGAGCTTGGGAAGGATGATGTTGAGGAGTATATCTTGAGTCTTGTTGACTATCTTTATGATAAAGTCTCAAAATCTAAGGTTTTGGGCTTAGTGGGACCTTTCCCCAGGGAACGAAGATCCGGGATAGTATATATCAAGTTCCCTATTGAGTGGAAGCTTAATGACAGGATCCTTCGTGAAAATGGGATCAGAGCCCATGCTACTAATAGTGGGACAATAAGGGTTGGGATCCACTTCTTTAATAACAAAGAGGATATTGACAAGTTTGTTAATTATCTGGAGTCACTTGCTGTATAATAATACAATCAAGGACAATGACATATTGGCAGAAACAAGGGAGAGGAATTTAATGTCATATAAAATACTGGTAATAAATCCAGGCTCTACATCGACAAAAATTGGTGTTTTTGAGGATGAGAAGCAAATTTTTGAGGAAACCATTCGCCACAGCGCTGAAGAGATCCATAAATATGATGTGATTTTCGACCAGTATGAATTCAGGAAGGACCTTATTCTTGAGGTTTTGGAAAAGAAAGGCTTTGATTTGGAATCACTGGATGTGGTGGTTGGAAGAGGAGGAGCGATGAAGCCCGTAGAGGGCGGCACCTACAGAGTTAATGATGCCATGCTTTATGATCTTGAGTTTAGGCCACAGGTACAGCATGCCTCCAATATTGGGGCTGCAATAGCTGTTGAGATCGCGAAGCCTCTTGGTATTCCTGCATTTATTGTGGATCCTGTCGTTGTAGATGAGCTTGAGGATATCGCAAGGATATCCGGAATACCTCTAATTGAAAGAAAGACAGGCTTCCATGCACTTAATCAAAGAGCTATTGCCAAGAGATTTGCACGGGAACAAGGCAAAGATTATACCGAGCTTGACTTGATCGTCGTCCATATGGGCGGGGGAGTAAGCGTCGGTGTTCATAAAAAGGGCAGAATAGTCGATGTAAATCATGCCTCCCATGAGGGGCCATTTACACCTGAGAGAGCTGGTGAATTGCCTACAGAACCTTTGGCTCAGCTATGCTTCAGCGGGAAATATACAATGAATGAGATAAGAAAAATGCTTGTAGGGAAAGGTGGTATGGCTGCATACCTTGGAACAAATGACGTCAGGGAAGTTGAGCAGAGGGCCTTTGAAGGAGATGATAAGGCTAAGCTTATTCTGGATGCATTTATCTATCAGGTTGCAAAGGAGATAGGGAAGTACTCCGTGGTGCTTTGTGGTGAGGTCGATGCAATAATACTGACCGGCGGTGTGGCGTACAGCAAATATATCACTGATAGCTTGATAAAAATGATATCCTTTATTGGTCCGGTATTTCTTTATCCAGGTGAGGATGAGCTGTTGGCTCTTGCTCAGGGTGGATTGAGAGTTCTTAAGGGCGAAGAAGAGGCGAAGGAGTATAAATAGTATGATCCCCTGGGGTGAACCTCAGGGGATCATCATTTCCTTTGCAAAGAAAAACAGCCAATGGATGGCTGTGCACAAGTAATACTAATAGTTTTCATAAACTTCTTTCCTGTGGCCTATATCGATTATGATTACTCTTACCTCTTGGTCAACTATATCTGCTATTATCCTGAAATTCCCAATTCTATATCTCCAATAATCCTTTAGGTTACCTTTAAGCGGCTTGCCTGTTGCTCGGGGATTAGAAGTCCCATCAAGGTTCTTCTTAATATAGCTGAGTAAAAGTATTCTTTGGGAGTGGTCTATTTTACTCAATTGCTTAAGTGCATTTTTTTCAATAACAACGGTGTAGTATTTATCCATAGTAGACCCTCAATAATCAATCATTTTTTCAGCAACTTCAAGACTATAGAATTCGACTTCGTTATTAGCTAGCCTTTTCTCATAATCCAACACGGCTTTCAGGTCTATTTCATTTTCGATTTTTTCCATAAGGGCTTCCTTCATCAATGTTGATAAAGGGAGATTATTGAACTCTGAGTATTTGAAATATATTTTAGCTTCTTCATCATTCAATCTTACAGTAACTGTTCTGCTCATTGTTATCCCTCCTTACAACCTTATTGTAGCACAATGTAACACAAAATACAATACGAATTTATCAACCGTAAGGTTCTGATTTTCCCAAAAGGATTATCATTTCTCACAGGGGGTAAAAATGGATTAAACAACGCAGAATACAAATTTTATATATGGGGTGCAAACTATGAGAAAGATTATGAATACAAGATCGATGATGTTATTTGCTTTAATTATTGGTGCCTTATTAGCAGGTTGTGCTGCAGATGAGCCAGCTGTTCCGGTTGAACCTCCAGTTGAGGTAGCGGAAGAGCCCGTTGAAGCACCCACTGAGCCTGAGGAGTACAAGGAGCTTTGCTCCATCGACGGGAATGAGAGGCTGTTGATGCAGCAGCTGGCATTTATTTACGATGGGAATACCATAACCTTGGGAGATATTGCAGATGAGGAGAAGATGTCAAACCTGTTTGGAAAAGCTAGTGAGTTCAAGTCTCATACCTTTACTGAAGGGGACGGAAGAAACCTGGATCAGCTTCTTGGTCTAACTGAGAAGGTGTATGACTATGATGGCTTGGTTGTTAAGACCATAGAAGGGGACGAAATTGAGCCCTTTATATTTTCCATTGAGATCACCGATCCCAAGTATATGACATTGAGGAAGATCAAGGTCGGTGACAGCTATGATGTCCTTAGGGAATCCTACCCGGAGGGAGTTCTTTTGGGAGGGGAGCTCACTGACGGTGCGGATGATTACAGGTACGAGCCATTCGACTATGTTAATGTTATGAATTTCCACATAAACAATAGGGTCGTTGAAAGCATTAGTATAACAAGACTCCTGGATTAAGACTGGTTATAAGTCAGGAAGGAGGAGTTAGGATGAATAAGAAGTGGTTGATAGTATTTATACTGATCATAGCTTTGATCATATTCTGGATATTAGGAGGGTTGGATTCACTTCTGGGGAGGACAGTATTCGCTCCGGACTATGAACCTGAGCCTGCTGAAGAGGTGGAGCAACCTATTGAGGAACCTTTACCATTGGAGGTAGAGGAGCCGAGCGAGGAGGTAATAAAGTATTCAGCATCTGAGCTAAACTATCAGACAGAGATTATTGGAGATAATCTTGAAATTCCATGGGAAATAGTTCCTCTTCCCGATGGAAGGATACTCGTAACTGAACGGCCTGGACGTGTCGTCATTCTTGGTAAAGGCGAGATTTTTAAGGTGGAGGAGGCCGAGCATACTGGTGAGGCAGGGCTTCTTGGAGCTGTATTAAGTCCGGATTTTTCTGAGGATAAGCATATATACCTTTACTACACCTATAGGTCAGGAAATGGGCTTTTAAACAGAGTTTCAAGATTCATTCTTGAGGGTGATACCCTTAGGGATGAGGAATATATCCTCGATGGGATCCCCGGGTCGAGGTTCCACAATGGGGGAAGGATAAAGTTTGGTCCGGATGGAAAGCTTTATGTGACTACCGGAGATGCCCAGGAGACCAGCCTTTCTCAGAATGTGGATTCACTTGCAGGAAAGATCCTTAGGATGAATCCTGACGGCAGCGTTCCTGAGGATAATCCATTCGGAAATAGCCTTGTCTATGCATATGGACTCAGGAACCCGCAAGGCTTGTCGTGGCATCCGGTCACAGGAGATCTTTATGCAAGCGATCACGGACCTAACAGCCAGGATGAGTTGAACCATATACTGTCTGGGAAAAACTATGGATGGCCAATTGTAACCTGCACAGCAAGCGATGAAAGGTTTGAGGACCCCTTGGTATGCTACTCTGAGTACACCATGGCTCCCTCTGGAGTTGCATTCCTTCTCTGGGATGAACTTATACAGTCGCCTCTTTTTGTGGCCGGATTAAGGGGCAATATGCTAATGAGGCTGGATCTCGATTATGAAGGAACCTTGATAAGACGGGAGGAGCTGTTCACAGACCTTGGAAGAATAAGAACTGTTATCTATCATGAGGGCTCATTATATATAGCCACAAACAACAGAGACGGAAGAGGTGTTCCAAAGGACAAGGATGATGTTATAATAAAGATAACGCCAATACGGTAATGGAGGCTGATCAATGCAAACCTTTGGGGAGTATCTTGAAACCTTGGAAAATAGGGAGCATAGGAAATATTTAGCTGAGGTGCTAAGCTGGGTTGAGAAAAAGTTCCCTAGTCTTGAAAAGAGAATCGCCTGGAGCCAGCCAAATTTTGTGGACCACGGCACCTTTATTATAAGCTTCAGTTATTCAAAGAAGAACCTGGTTGTATCTCCTGAGGCCGCGGGCGTAAGAAGGTTCTCTGAGGAGTTGGACAGGCTTGGCTATGGCTATGGCAGCATGACAATAAAGTTCCCATGGGACAAGCCAATGGATTATGAGCTGTTGGAGAGGATCATAAGGTTTAACATAGAAGACAAGAAGGGCTGTGAGACCTTCTGGAGGAAGTAGATGGGAGAGGAAGAGAGGAGACTTACTTAATGGATTCAGGTAATAAAGGCTTCAACTTTAATTTTGATTTTGGTAAAAGGCCCAATGCAGAAAATATCCATAAAGGGTCCAAGGGGTTCAAGCAGGCATTTTCAGACTTTAAGCAGGAGATGAAGACTAGGGATAACAATAGAAAGGGCTCAAATCCATTAAAGGTAATATTTTTGACCTTGGTCATAATGTTTATTCTGTTCTTTGTGACCCTTCCTGCACTAAACTTTATGGCTCCGGAGTTCTATTCCTTCCTGATTGCGGGAATAATACTTTTCAACGTTCTTAACCTGATATTTGGGGAAATGCCAATTTTTAAGATCGGATCAATTTCTGCCATACTGGTAGCGATCCTATTGCTTGCACCAATAGTTATTGGTTTCTTTGCTCAACCGATATTCAGGGCCAAGGCATATTCCACATTGATCCCTGTTTCAGATGCAAGCTTTGCTGAAACTGTAACTGAGATAAGTTATGACAAGGTGCCGGTAGTGGACAGGGAGGCTGCGGCAATAATCGGAGCAAGGCAAATGGGCTCAGTTCAAGAGGTTATTTCGCAGTTTGAGATAAACGAGAATTATACCCAGATAAATATAAAGGGAGTGCCTGTAAGGGTTTCTCCACTGGCATATTCTGACCTTATAAAGTATTTCCTTAACTTCAGGAACGGTATACCTTATTATGTAAAGGTCGATATGGCAACTCAGGAGGCAGACCTTATCAAGCTTGTAAGTCCATTGAAGTATTCGAAGAGCGATATCCTTATGAGGGATATCATAAGACACAACAGGTTCAGATACCCAACTAAGATGTTCGGTGAGACCAACTTTGAGGTGGATGACGAGGGCAACGGCTTCTATATTACATCTGTTTTAACAAGGAGAATTGGGTTCTTCGGAGGTACCGATGTAAAGGGCGCTATTGTTACCAACGGAAGCACGGGAGAGTCCAACTATTACGATATTGCTGATGTGCCGTCCTGGGTGGACCGGGTATATCCTGCCGACCTTATCATTCAACAGCTTGATTATAGGGGAAGCTATTCAGATGGGTTTATAAATTCCATTATCGGCCAGAGGAACGTGACAAGGACTACCAGAGGCTACAACTATGTGCCTCTTAATGACGATATATATCTTTTCACTGGAGTAACATCCATAAGAAGCGACTCATCCAACCTTGGATTCTACTTTGTGAATCTTAGGACCAAGGATGCCAAGTTCTTCTCGGTGCCCTCTGCGGATGAATTTTCTGCAATGAATTCAGCAACCGGGCAGATCCAGGAGAAGAACTACGTGCCGGCGTTCCCTGTTCTGTTGAATATCAAGGATAGGCCGACGTATCTCATTGGATTAAAGGATGCATCGGGACTTGCCAAGATGTTCGCACTGGTGGATGCTGAGAATTACCAGAAGGTGGAGGTTGGAAACACTGTTCAGGAGGTTATAAACCAGTACTACATGAGGACTGATACCTCTAATCTTCCCGGAGCAGATGCAAATGAGCTTACTATTAAGATCGAGGAGATCCAAAGCGTAGTTATCGATGGCAACACCATCTACTACATCAAGGCTGCAGGTGACGACGTGGTTTATGTTGGAACTGCAAAGACTCTTGGAGCACCAATAGTATTTGCAAAACCCGGTGATACACTAAAGGTATTCGGGAATCCAAGGAACAATCAGTTCGATATACTTGAAATAAGATAATATTACAAAGCCCTCAGGATAAATTCCCCGGGGGCTTTAAGATTCCTAGCTGTCGCTCAGAATGACCATTGTGCTCAATTTGTATGATCCGTGAAATTCGGATTTACTATATCTTAGATGAGGGTCCGTGCTGTTTTGTATATGTTGCGAAACCAGAGCATCCACCCTGAAGTCAGGCGGTATAAATGCTATACCAATCCCATGAAATACTCGACAACTATTGCTACAATAACTACCAAAGCTGATATTATGAATCCGTGGATCATAGGGTTGATCCCGGATTTTTTCATTTCTCCAAAATCAGTGTTCATGCCAATGGCTGCAAGGGATGACGTCATCAAAACCTTGCTTATATCTTTCAAGCCTGATGATAGTGAGGCTGAGAAAAATCCTACGCTGTTTAATACCGACATGCCGACAAATGCAAGTATGAACCATGGGAACAATGATGTGATATTGACTTTTACTTGTTTCTGATCAGCTTCTATTGATTTTTTAGTCTTTAACCGTGCATTTATAAGGGAAAAGATCATCACAGTCGGAATGATTGAAAGGGTACGGGTAAGCTTTACCATGGTAGCGAAATCTCCGGCAGCCTCACTGAAGGCATATCCGGCAGCAACCACGCTTGATGTATCATTTACGTATGAAGGCATAAAAATAGAGGGGAGTGATCCCCTCGTCATTAGATGTTGTCTAACTGTTCTCAGCCTGTGCGATCCTGTAATAATCTATGAAGCTCTTCATTGCCGGCGAAAGCTGGCGTTTTTTATTCCAAATAAGGCATATCGTCCTATTCATTGTCCTCCCTTCAAAGGGGATAGCGGTTACCTTGTAGTTTTCCAGCGAGGGGATGTTTGGCATTACCGCAATCCCAAGCTGAGCGCCAACAAAGGCTGCCATCGAATTGCATTCATCGACCGTAAAGGCTACGTCCGGCATTATATTGTGTCTTTTGAACATGTTTTCTGTCTCAATGTATAGATTTGTTTTTCTATTTATCATTACGAGCTTATCATCCTTGAAATCTTCTACGGTTATTGAATTTCTGCCTGCAAGGGGATGGCTATTGTACACTACAAGAAACAGCTCCTGCTTGAAAATGGGGAGATAGTCAATATGATCGCTTGGAGACTCCGGCATGGGAGCAAGTACCACATCAAGCGATCCGTCCATGAGCTTATCCCTAAGTATGTGAGTCATATTTACCTGGAAATTGAAGTGGATGTTTCTGTTACCCTGGTAGACATAAAATTCATCTATTAGGCTTGGCACTGCATCAAAGCTGACGCTGTAAATATATCCCAGATTGATGATTCCTGCCGTCGGATTCAACATCTTTTTGATATGCTGCTCTCCCTGCGAGAGAATATTCAATGCACTTTCCGCATATGGCAGAAAAGCTTCGCCAAATTCAGTTAGATAAACCTTCTTTCCATCCTTTTTAAATAATGGTGCTCCCAATTCTTCAGATAATTGATTCAATGCATAACTTAAGCTCGGCTGCGAGATATTCAGCTCTTCTGCTGCCTTTGTGTAGTGGAGCATATAGCTCATTTCTACGAAGTATTTTAATTGCTGCAGCGTCATGATACTCCTCCTTTATTAACTTCAAGAAAATCCATAGACTATTTATTTGATTATTTAATCATTAACAAAGCCATAAAAACGTTGAAAATACTGGAATATTAGTGTTATCAGATATTCTGTTGGAAATATTGATTATAGAAGTTTTCTATGATTATTATACAAAACCGGTATTAGACTTTCAATATCGATTAATATAAAATCAAGATAAGAATGAATAGTCAGACTATTCCGAAGGAGGGATGAAATTTGATAATTCCAGATAAGATCGTATTATGTGAGGTTGGATTAAGGGACGGTCTCCAAAATGAAGCAAAGGTCCTGGATACAAAGGACAAGCTGAAGCTTGCGGAAGGGTTTATAGATGCAGGTTTTAAGGTCATCGAATTAGGCTCCTTTATGAGTCCCAAGGCGGTGCCTCAAATGGCTGATACTGATGAGCTGTTCAAGCATTTTAAAGATACTGAAGGAATCGAATTCAGAGCCCTTATTGCTAACATGAAGGGTGCGGAGAGAGCAATAGCCTGCGGCTGTAAAAAGGTTAAGCTGAACGTGTCTGCCAGCAGAGGTCATAACCTGGCCAATATAAATATGACTCCTGAGGAAAGCGTTGCCGGCTTCGCTGATATAGTTAAGCTTGCCACAGAGAATAGCATCGAATCATCCGGTTCAATATCGATGCCATTTGGATCGCCCTGGGAAGGTGACATCCCGGTATCGGATGTTGAAAGCATCGTACAGGCCTATATCGATGTGGGGATAACGGAAATATCATTGTCGGATGCATCGGGAATGGCTGTTCCAAACCAGGTATTTGAAATGTGCAGCTACTTGAAAGCGAAATTTCCACAGGTAAAGTGGTGGCTTCACTTCCACAACACCAGAGGAATGGCTATGGCGAATATTATTGCAGGGATGCAGGCAGGGATAACTAACTTTGACACCTCACTTGGGGGCCTGGGAGGATGTCCATTCGTACCTGGGGCAGCTGGAAATGTGTCCTCTGAAGATGTTGTTCATATGATGGATGAGATGGGGATCGAGAGCGGAATCGATGTTGTTAAGCTGCTCAATATGGCCAGAGGCCTTGAAGATATAATTGGGCACCCGGGTGTATCATATTTATTGAAGGCAGGAAGGTCAAAGGACCTGATTAGATAATTTTTCAAAGGCAGGGAATCGTTTTCACAGAAATTTGTAGTGCATAATATATTATCATGCAATAATTGTTAGGAGGAGTATATATGAGCAGAATGAGTTCAATGGATGAGGTTTATGAAAAACTGAACCAAGACCAGATCGATGAGATCGAGGAGAAATTTGCCAAAGCCGATGCAGCCCAGAGGGAATTCGAGAAATGGAACCAGGAGGACATCGACAGGGCTATCAGAGCCATAGCTTGGAAGGTGGCAAATACCCAGACCTTCAAGGAGCTTGTCGCAATGAGCATCGAGGAAAGCAAAATGGGAGATCCTGTGAGCAGAGAGAACAAAAAGTACAAGATCAGGGGAGTACTTAGAGATGCTTTAAGGCAGAAGAGTGTAGGAGTTATTGAGGAGATCCCCGAGAAGGGAATCGTTAAGTATGCAAAGCCGGTTGGAGTAATAGCCTGTGTAGTCCCGGCAACCAATCCGGATCTTACACCGGCAGGAAATGCTATCTATGCTCTAAAGGCAAGAAATGCGATCATATTTTCACCGCATCCAAGGGCAGTAAAAACAGGCGGCAGGACCATTGAGCTTATGAGAGAGGGCTTGAGGCAGGTTGGAGCACCAGAGGATCTGATCCAGATTCTTGGACAGGGCAAGGCCAAGGTAAACAAATCGATGTCAGAAGCCTTAAACACAAAATGCGATCTTGTTATAGCAACGGGAGGACAGGGAGTAGTCAGAAGAGCATACCATTCAGGTACGCCGGCATATGGAGTAGGTGCAGGGAACGCCACGATGGTATGGGATGAGACAGCCAAGGATGAGTTGTTCAAGGCTGCTCATAATACAATGCTTTCAAAAACTTCAGACTTTGGGTCAGGCTGCTCTGCCGATGGAAATATAGTTATCCATGAGAGTATATACGAGGATGCTGTAAAGGCACTTCAAGAGGTAGGAGGCTATCTTCTGAATCCTGAGGAACAGGAGAGCGTTAAAAAGATAATGTGGGATGAGGAATGTCATAGACTGGCAGATTCAGTTGCCCAGTCACCACAGACAATGGCTAAGCTTGCAGGCTTTGAGATCCCGGAGGACAGAAAGTTCCTCGTTGCAAAAGGGACTGGAAATTACACAACAAGCTATGATGATGTATGGTGCAGGGAGAAGCTTTCGACCCTTCTTGCTGTTCACAGGTATGAGGGTGAGTTCCAGAATGCCATAGAGATAGTCAAGCAGATCCATAATGTTGGAGGAAAGGGACACAGTGTTGGTATCTATTCCTACGACGAGGACCATATCCACAGACTTGCTCTTGAGGCCCAGGTAGGCCGTATCATGGTAAGACAGCCGCAATCCAAGGCAAACGCTGGTGCATTCACCAATGGAATGCCGATGACCTCAAGCATAGGCTGCGGGACCTGGGGCGGGAATGCGACATCTGAGAACGTAAGTCTTAAGCACTATATGAATATTACCTGGGTATCCAAGGAGATCCCCGAGGACAGACCCAGCGACGAGGAGCTGTTTGGAGAATTCTATGAGCCTGAGAGAGAGGGCAAAGAATAAAGGGGGAAGTTAAATGAAAAGACTAGTTTCTGACCAGATGGTTGAATATCTGGAGAGACGAAACGTAGAGTATATATTCGGTCTTTGCGGTCATACAGTTATAGGGTTTCTGGATGCACTTTCAAGAAGCGAGAAACTTAAGTATATTTCCTTCAGGAATGAGCAGCTTGCGACTCTTGCAGCTGACGGCTATGCGAGGATAAAGAAAAAAGCCGGAGTCGTAATGTGTCACCTAGGTCCTGGGATAATGAATGTTGTCACCGGAGTAGGGAACGCGTCCTTTGACTCCATACCAATGGTGGTCATAGCAGGAGATGTTCCCAGATACTACTACGGGAAACATCCTCACCAGGAGGTAAACCTTCATTCTGACGCCTCCCAGTATGAGATATTAAAGCCAATCGTCAAGAGAGCCTGGAGAGTTGACGATCCTGAGGCAATGCCTGAGATACTTGATAAGGCCTTCAGACTTGCTGAAAGTGGAAGACCGGGGCCAGTACTGATATCTGTACCGATGGATATTTTCTCTGAGGAGATAGATGAGGAGCTGTTTGCAAGGACATATAAGGACAGCAGGGAAACAATAAAGCCCGCACTTGCGCCTCAAGCAGCCAAGGAAATTGCTAAAAAACTGGTTGAAGCAAAGAATCCCGTCATCCATGCAGGCGGGGGGATACTTCTTTCAGGGGCATCCAAGGAGCTTAAGGAGCTTGTGGAGTTGTTGGATATACCGGTATCGAGAACTCTTATGGGTCAGGGCTGCATGTCTGATACACACCCTTTGATGCTTGGACAAACAGGCTTCTGGGGTCTCGAGTTTACTCATAAGTTTACTGCAAATGCAGATCTGATCCTTGGATTGGGAACAAGGTTTGCCGAGGCTGACAGCTCAAGCTGGTACCCGGGCGTTACCTTTGACATGGATAAAACTGAGTTTATGCAGATAGATATCGACCCGACTGAGATAGGAAGAAACTACCCGGTAAGTATTGGAGCAATAGCAGATCTTAAGCTCGCACTTCAGCAGATAATCGAGGAAGCTAAGACTTTGGTACCGGATGGCATAGATAAACCGGAGCTTAAAGAATTCATAAGGGTAAACAGACAAGGCTTCAAGGAGTCCAACATATCGATATCCGAGGACTCGAGATTCCCCATGACTCCTCAAAGGATACTTAAGGACGTCAAGGAGGTCATCCCTGAGGACACCATAATATTTACCGATGTAGGCTGGAACAAGAATGGAGTGGCTCAGCAGTTTGACGTTACTATACCAGGGACCATACACCACAGCTCGGGACTTGCAACTATGGGCTTTGGAGGTGCAGCACTAATAGGCGGCAAGCTTGCAGCGCCTGATAAACTGGTTCTTACTCTTGTTGGAGACGGAGGCTTTGGAATAAACCCGGGAGCTCTTGCAACTGCGGTAGAGCAGAACATTCCTGTTATATGGGTAGTTATGAACAACTCAGCCTTTGGTACCATAGCAGGTCTTGAATATGCCAATTATCAGACCAAGTTCGGGACTGTATTTACCACACCTGATGGAGCACCATATACTCCCAACTGGGCAGAGGTTGCCAAGGCTTATGGAGTAGATTCTATAAAGATAGGATCAGCTGACGAATTCAAGCCGGCCCTTGAAAAAGCAATCAAGAGCAATAAGCCGTACCTGCTGGATGTTCCAATGGAAAATATTGTGGTACCTACGCCAGGAACCTGGAATATTAACGACATTTACACACCGAAAGCCAATGTAGTCAATGGAAAAGTAAGAAGAAGTGAAAATGGTCAGTTTGAGCCGCCGGTCCATTCAGGCTCTCACAAGCAGTAACCTTTGGAGGGGATATTATGGGAAGAAAGTTTTCACTTGCCTATTTGACCATACCGGGTACAAGCCCGATAAATCAGATTAGGATCGCTGCAGAAGCAGGATACGACTTTGTAAGCTTAAGACCTATACCTATGCACCTGCCAAACGAGCCTCTGTTTCAGTTCGGTGAGGACAGAAAGCTGTTTTTGGATATCAAAAAAGCTCTCGAGGAGTATAAGATAGGACTTATGGACGTAGAGCTTGCAAGAGTAAGGGAAGACCTTAAGGTGGAGGACTTTGAGAGAGCGTTTGCTGCTGGTGCAGAGCTTGGAGCAACTGATGTCTTATCGAGCATCTGGACAAAGGATAAGGACTTTGCGGTGAAGCAATTCGGAAAGATCTGCGATATGGCTGCAAGCTATAAGCTGAGAGTGAATCTTGAGTTTGTGACCTTCTCAGGAGTTGTGGGGTTAGAGGGTGCTCTTGAGGTGCTTGATGCGGTAGCAAGACCAAATGCATATCTAATGGTTGACACACTACATGCCCATAGGTCGAGAGTTAGCCCGGAGGATCTTGCAAAGGTCGATAGATCAAGGTTCGGCTTTATACACCTTTGCGATGGACCTAAGGAGATACCTTCACTGGAGGATCCTTCAATGATAGGAGTAGCAAGGGAAGGAAGGCTATATGCGGGAGAAGGCGGTGTCGATATAGCCGGGATGTTAAAGGCTATGCCGATCAATCCAATTTCTATCGAGCTTCCAAACTCTAAGGAGATGGCCGAAAGAGGAGCAGCGGGCCATGCAGCAAGGTGTCTGGAGACCGCAAGGAAATATTTTACAGAAAACAATATAGAGTAGCAGAACAGGCAAAGTAAAAATAAGGGGGGAAATATATGCCTGTAAATATTAATACCAGAATGATTGCATTACTTGGGAAGCCTCTTTCCCAGTCATATGCAGCAAGGATGCAAAATGCAGCCTACAGGGCAGCTGATATCGACATGGTCTACTTCTACTCAGAGGTCGAGAACGATCACCTGCCGGATGTAGTAAATGGGCTTAGGTACATGAGCTTCGCAGGGTTTGCAGTTACAAAGCCAAATAAGGTCGAGATCATGAAGTATGTGGATGAGAAGGACCCACTTTGCGAGAAGATGAACGCAAGCAATACAGTGGTCAAGCTTCCGGATGGAAGACTTAAGGCTTATAACACTGACGGCATGGGTTTTTTCAGATCACTTAAGGAAGAAATCCCCGAATTAAAGGTTGAGGAATCTACATTCTTCTGTCTTGGTTCAGGTGGCGCAGGAAGGGCGATATGCAGCGTATTGGCTTACAATAAAGCCAAGAAGATTTACATAGCAAACAGGACTCTTGAAAAAGCCAAGGCTCTTGTCGACGATATCAACGATAAATTTGCTCCGGTAGCCGAGCTTGTGGATATGGCTGATCTCGAGGTTATGAAGGCTAAAATTGCTGAATCTGATGTCATTATGAATAATACTGGCCTTGGAATGATATCCAGTCCGGATATGACACCGATCCCGAAGGAATATTTAAGACCTGGTCAAATCTGCTTCGATGCAACGTACAATCCTGCAAAGACCAGATTCCTGGCTGAAGCTGAGGAAATGGGATGCAAAATAATGAACGGTTTGGGAATGTCACTTTATCAAGGTGCGGAACAGATCGAGCTCTGGAGCGGGAAAGCGGCACCTGTTGAGGCTATGCGCAAGGAGCTTATGGACATCCTCTCAGGAAAAAAGGAAGTGTAGCCTTGAATATAGGGACATGCTTCCAATGGAAGGAGGAAATAAGATGTCTGTTTTGAAATGGCTGGACGAGCACTTTGAGGAATCGATACTCGTATTGCTTCTTGCCACCATATCCTGCGTAATGATGGCTCAGATATTGGCTCGAACATTCGCAAGCTCGTTCACTTGGCCAGAGGAATTTTCAAGGTATTGTTACATTTGGACGGTATTTTTATCCCTCAGCTATACTATAAAAAAAGGAAATATGCTTAAGGTGGGTATACTCATGGACTTGCTGCCTCAAAAGCTAAGAAGGTCCGTAGAGATAGTCGTCAACCTAATAATGCTGGTTCTGTTTGTTATCCTCTTCAGGTATGCGATCGTTTATACCGGAAAAATCAAGCTGACCGGACAGTTTTCCCCGGCCATGCACGTACCGATGTGGATGATGTATATGTCGACTATAATAGGTTTTGGCTTGGCTGCTATAAGGACAGTACAGGAAATTATAAACAACATTAAGAATTTTAACAAAAAAACCGAGACAACTCTCGAGGCGACACTTAAGGAAGCCAAGGAAGAGGTAATGGCAACTGGTGTTAAGCTTGAAGATAGTATCGAAACAGAGGGGGGTGACCTGTAATGGCTCTATGGATTTTCCTGGTGTTTCTTGTTGGATTGGCATTTGCAGTACCAATAACAATGAGCATGGTGCTTGGTGCGATGACACCTTTGGTGTTGGGCGGTACAGGAAGCTCGATCCAGCAGCTTATAGCCAACAGCTTCTCTGGCTCGGACACAACCCCTATTCTTGCAGTTCCACTGTTTATACTTGGTGGAGTACTTATGGCAGAGGGTGGAATATCGAGAAGACTTTTCAACTTTTTCGCCTACTTCGTTGGGAATCTCCCGGGAGGGCTGCCTTGTGCAGTAATTCTAACCTGCTTGTTCTATGGAGCTATCTCAGGCTCAGGCCCTGCAACAACTGCAGCAGTTGGCTCAATGACGATACCGTTCCTTGTGGAGATGGGATATGACAAAACTTGGTCAGCGGGTATGGTTGCCACAGTTGGAGGGCTTGGCGTAATAATTCCCCCTTCCATACCCTTTGTGCTTTACTCACTGGCAACAGGAGTATCTACAGGAGCATTGTTCCTTGGAGGCATATTGCCAGGTATATTGATAGGCTTGGGAATGATGGTATATGCAGTATTCTACTGTGTTAAAAAAGGTGAGGACAAGGAGAAGATCAATGCCAAGATGAAGGAGCTTAGAGGCAACGGTTTCTTCAAGCTCTTAAAGGAAAGCTTCTGGGCTCTTCTTTCACCGGTCATAGTACTTGGAGGGATTTACTCAGGCTTGGTTACTCCTACAGAGGCCGCATGTATTTCAGTATTCTACTCATTGTTTGTTTCACTGGTA
>DAIPJA010000025.1:0-15864 GCA_036770525.1 Gudongella sp.
AGTATACTTGGTCGCCCCCCACATAATACGCCGCTTTACAAGCTGTGAGCGCCTTCATCGAAGTAGGGAATGGAAAATCTGATTGTCGCATACCCTCAATGTTGAATCTGTGAAGGTCATCATTATGGTTGGCATGCTCCCAATGACCAAGTATCTCTTTCTTGGCCTTTGCTCTAGATCCAAACATCAGGTCAAAATGCTTCTCCTCTTTGACCAGTGCAAAGGACCTATGAACGATTTCCACATCAGGCATCATTTCCTGAAGCCTTCTCATTCTGTATGACATGGGGAAACAAAAACTGCAAATCACATCGTGAAAAAACTCTATAGTAATTTTACTCATAATTAAACACTCCTTGCTCGAAATATATTTAGACGTATCGATGTATAGTTACCATTAATCCTTGAAAATTAATCATAAAAAGCGGAAAAAGCATAGGAGACGATTCCAGTTGAGATTTGCTGATAATAGTTCATGTAATATCATATGAAATTGTCCTGATAACTAGTATAATGGACCTAGGTGACATATGTTTAAAAGTAAAAGGAGGAGAGGTTATGATTTTAGCAGACTTTTTAGTTGAGCAGTGGCTTAATCCAATGGATTCAAAAGCCGAACACAATTTAGGTACAAGCTGTGTTAGGGCAATGACCATGGATGAGCTTTTCCGGGTAACGAACCAGGATGAGGATGCCTTTCTCGAAGAGATGAGGACTATGAGCCTTCATTACCACCATGGAGATTCCACAGGTTCTCCAAGGATAAAGAAAGCTGTTGCAGGCATCTACCCAAGGTCCAATGTTTCACCTGACCATGTCATGATGGTTCACGGAGGCACCGGAGCAAATGATATAGTCATTATGGGTCTTCTTGAAAAAGGTGACAACATTGTAGTCGTAAAGCCTACATATCAGCAGCACTACGATATCCCAAAATCGATCGGCATCGAAACAAGGATCGTCCAGCTTAAAGAGGAAGACGATTATTTGCTCAATATGGACACATTAAGAAAGACGGTTGATAAAAACACTAAGCTAATAGCACTTTCCAATCCCAATAATCCTACTGGAGCGACTCTATATGAGGATGGCCTAAGAGAACTGGTAGAAATAGCTAAGAGCGTAGATGCATACATACTCTGTGACGAGATCTATCGAGGCTTGGATGAGACATACATGCCATCAATACTAGACTATGGATATGATAAAGCCATAAGCGTAAGCAGTATGTCTAAGATGTTTTCAATGGCGGGTACTCGAATTGGGTGGATAGTGACAAGGGATGAAGCTGCCTACAGAAACTTTGAGAACAGGAGATCCTACAATACTATTTGCTGCGGTATCGTTGATGAAGTGATTTCATCGATCGCACTGGAGAACTATGAGAAGGTATGGGAAAGAGCAAGAAACATTCTCCTGCCAAATAAAGAGATCGTATATAACTGGGTCAAAACTCAACCACATTTAAGTCTTCGCGGCGATGCTAAGGGGACAACCTGCCTAGTCCGTTACGATTACAATATTTCATCGACTGAATTGGCTGTTGATGCTATGGAAAAAGCGAAGATACTCGTATGCCATGGAGCCTGCTTCGATGAGGAGCCGGCATTTAGGATAGGCTATGGTGGATACACTGACCAGGATAAGCTAAGAGCCAGCTTGGATGCATTCAGCAGTTATCTAAAAACACTTGAGAATAGGTAATTTGTTACAGAGAACCAGATAAGCAATTTATGAGTATTTACAAATCCTACAACTTCCTTGACAATATTATGTACATCATTTAAGCTTATTGCAGTTAAATATCTATGTTTCAGGTGCCCGTAAGGGAGAATAGGGAAACCGGTGTGAGTCCGGTACGTACCCGACACTGTAATGAGGAGCTCTTTACAAAGCCACTGGCTTAAGCTGGGAAGGGGTAGAGAGTCAATGAATCAAAGTCAGGAGACCTGCCTGGTAACATGAAGTCTTTAAGAGATGAGAGCAGCGGAGATGACGGTAAAGTCCCGGCCATAGTAGTTCTATGGTCAGGGCTTTATTTTTTTACAAAAAATGGAGGGATAGTGATGAATAAAGAATTCAACATCAAAGGTAAAAGTGAAAAAGAACTAGAGCAGGCACTAATTGAGATTGTAGAAAATATTCAAGAGCCTGACCGGGATTCTGCCAAGAGAATGAAAAAGAGACTGGATGCAAAAATAAAGCCTCTTAAAAGCCTGGGTGTACTGGAAGATATAGCTATACAATTAGCTGGAGTGCATCGAAATCCATATCCCAAGATCACTGGGAAAGCTGTGCTTTTGATGGCTGGAGATCACGGTGTAGTGAAGGAAGGTGTAAGCGCTGCTCCACAAGAGGTTACAGCTCAGCTTTTTTACAGTTACCTTAGCGGAGGCGGCGGAATCAATGTATTAACAGAGTATGCAGGAGCTAAGCTGATATGCACTGACTTGGCAATTGCAAGCCCTCTTGATCCACCAGAGCTAATGGATTATCGTATAAAAAATGGGGCAGATAACATAGTGGAAGGCCCAGCTATGACAAGAAAGGAAACTCTCCAAGCTCTATTGACAGGTGCTAAAATCGCCTCAGAAGCTATAGAGTCAGGAATAAACTTATTAGCTGCAGGGGAGGTGGGAATCGGCAATACAACCCCAAGTGCTGCTCTGATAAGCGTACTTACAGGATGCAGTGTTGAGGAAGCGACAGGATCTGGAACTGGCCTAAGAAATGAAGCGCTCCTTAACAAGCATGAGGTAATTAAGAAAGCTATAAAATTAAACGATCCCGATACCAACGATTCCATAGATGTATTATCCAAAGTAGGAGGAGTAGAGATCGCAGCGATTGTAGGAGCCATATTGGAAGCAGCAAGAAGTCACGTACCAACAGTACTAGACGGAGTAATATCCTCAGCTGCAGCCCTTATAGCAGCAAAAATCAACCCAATAACAATCAAGTATATGATAACTTCGCACTCGTCAGAGGAAAAAGGAGAACTGGTTGCCTTAAAACACCTGGGACTTGAACCTAGGCTGTTTATGAATATGAGATTAGGTGAGGGCACAGGTGCAGTTCTTATGTTTCCAATAATTGAGGCAGCAATAAATATTGCAGACAATATGGCTACATTTGACACAGCTGGAGTAACCACAGGAGACTTTTAGCCCAATCAAGTGTATCTTGCTTAACTTCCTTTATTGTTTTGATTATATTTGGAAGGCTTTGTGCACAATTTATGCTGAATATGCGCAGGTCATCATTTCAACATTTATTTTAAAATTATAAATGTATTTAATCTTCCATATCATTTTGATAAAATGGTCAAAAGAGAGATGTGTATATCAATAATAAAATCACTGACTATTGTTATATAAAATCCCAAATTTTAGTACTTATAGAGGAGGATACTATCATGGAGTATACGTTAGAGCAGCTGGAGAAGGAGCCTATAAAGATAGCCGAAGGTATTTATTGGGTGGGCTACACTGATGAAAACAGAGGGCTGCATTGCAATCCCTATCTTATAATAGAGGGAGACGAAGCTGTTTTGATTGACGGTGGAAACAGAGATGATTTTAGTACTGTTATGCTTAAGATCCTTAGGACCGGGCTTAATCCATCAAAAATCTCCAGGCTGATTTATCAGCATTATGACCCTGATTTATGTGGAAGTCTTCCACAACTGGAAGATATAATCAACAACAAGGATCTAAAGGTTCTTTCTCATAAGGAAAACAATGTATTTATCCACTATTACTCAGATAGGACAGAGAAGATCGATTTTAGAGATCTGGGGGGTTATTTTGATTTTTCTACAGGCAGAAGACTTGAATTCTACGGAGCTCCTTATTGCCATCTACCAGGAAGCTTTGTTACCTATGATACTAAAACAAAAACCCTGTTCTCCAGTGATTTGTTTGGAAGCTATGATTCAAGATGGTCATTGATGCTTGACATAAATGATGGATGCAGTGATTGTGAAAATACGGACGATTGCTACCAAAACCTCCCTAAATGCGCGATTAACGGAATATTGAATTTCAATAGAATAATCATGACATCAAACCGGGCGTTTTCGAATGCCCTGGATACTATTGAGAAGCTTGATATAGATAGAATAGCACCGCAGCATGGAAGTATAATAAACACAAGACAGGATGTCAATACAATATTCAAGCACTTGAGAAAATTGGATAACATCGGCATAGACTCTCTTCTGTAGGGGGAACAGGTATGAAAAACAGGGATATAAGACTTCAAGAGATACTCTCTGGCAGATTGATGTCAGAAACTGATTTTAAGATATTTGCTCTGGAAAGCTTTGCAAAGGATATAGACCATCTGAAGCAAAAGGAGCTTTTAACTAAACTTATACTTGAACATTCATCTGTAGCAAGACGTTTGGAGGATATGAATACAGAGTTGGTACGCAGCAGAGAGTTACTGGACGAGGCTCATAAAATTGCAAAGATCGGTCGCTGGGACATTGATGTTGCTGCAGGAAAGGTTATATGGTCAGATTCAATGTACGATATCCTGGAGATAGACAAAACTACAGAAGCTTCCACTGAGTTATTTTTCTCACTTGTACATCCAAACGATCTAGACAAGGTCAAGTCTATGTATAAGGATATGTTTATTGAACAAAAACCTTGGACTACAAGGTATCGTCTATTACTCCGTAGTGGAGAATTGAAGTGGGTAAATCTGGAATTCCATGGCGTATTTGACGATCAAGGCAATGCGATTCAATTATACGGTACCATTCAAGATATTACAAAAATGAAAAGCATTGAGGATGAGCTAGAGAGGTACAACCAACATTTAGAGGAGCTGGTCGAAGAGAAGATCCAGGAAATATCATCATCTCAGATGTCTACCATATATGCTTTAGTTAAACTTTCTGAATCCAGGGATGACGACACTGGAGATCATATTGAACGAACAGCAAGCTTCTGTAAGCTACTTGCTCAAAAGGCTAAATCTATACCTGAATACACAGATTTAGTCACAGATTCCTTCATAGAGACAATATATAAGGCTAGTCCTTTGCATGATATTGGAAAGGTAGGTATACCAGATAATATACTTTTGAAGCCTGGAAAGCTTACTGATGAAGAGTTCACCATCATGAAGACCCACGTACAGATAGGTTATGACACCCTTTCTAAGATTGGGCATCAATACGACAAGAATGAATTTCTTAGAATGGGTATGGAGATATCCCTGTATCATCATGAAAAATGGAATGGAAGCGGGTATACTAAAGGATTGAAGGGAACAGAAATTCCCCTTTCAGCCAGGATAATGGCTATCTCTGACGTATATGATGCATTAAGGTCAAAGCGCGTATATAAAGAAGCATTTTCCCATGAGAAGAGTATGGATATAATCACCAGCAGCAGTGGTAGTCACTTTGATCCCTATTTAATCGACGTTTTTATAAAAACACAGGAAGAATTCAGATCCTTGTATGACTCATTTTTTGATTGAATTAGAGCAGATCCTGATAATTTGGATCTGCTTTTTTGTATGGACTTATATATTTAGCTTAAATCAAGATTTAATGATGAGACCTATATGCCATCCATACCGGACTATGCATATGAGAAGGTATTGGGAAAGTAAAAATTCTCGCTTGTCATCACTGTGACAAGCAAGAAAAAAGATGTGTGACAAGCTTCTCCATTTTGATAGAATGATTCCAAGAGGTCTAAATATAAACAATTACAGGAGGATTCAGTCTATGATAAAGCGAACCATCTCACTATTACTAGCCTTCACGATGATTCTTACTTTAAGTGCTTGCGGATCACAAGATTCGCCAAATGTAGCACAGGAGATAGAGCCAGTCGTTATCGAACGGGAATCTGAGCCGGAATCTCTCCAGGCGGCTAATAAAGCTACGTCAATTGCTCTAAAGCAGTACATACACGCAAGACTTGCAACTGAAGTATATAGTCATTGGATCCATCCAAATTGACAATGGAGGAATTGGCACAGATGGCTGATGAGGTGCTTCTTGCATGGGAAAATGCGGAAGCTTTATCAGAGGCTGCAGAGGACATTACAAACAGAACAGTAAAGGTTATTGAGATGGCAAGCATAAAAAAAAGAGACAATGAACTTTATGCCAATTCAGTACTGAATATGATAATAAAGCTATCAAAAGGCCTAAAATCAACAGCATATGCAGCTGGTACAGCGAGAAAGCTGGATCCGCAAACCTGGGCAGAAAACCTGACCAAGCAATACGATGCCCTTAGATGCGGTCAAAGATACCAGCAGCTGGCGAATCAACTGGGAACGGATGCTAGAACTGCCTATGAGCAGATGGCGCTAGCTCAAAAGATAATTCAGGATTCAGCAGCACTTGAGGAAGCAGAGGCTGATGTCAACGCATGGACCGAGAGCATAAACTATCTTCAGGGTGTCAAGACAGCCAGCAAGGTCGGAGTATTCGTGGTAGGAACTATAGTAACCGGGGGAGGAACTGTAACTGCCTTAGGCAGCAGTAGTATGACTCTGGGAACTGCGACAGGAGTGATTGTCGGCGGAGCCGACAGTATTGTGGATATAGGAGCAACCGGGAGCAGCATTATATTGGGCGAGAATAATCAAGTTACAGTAGGATTCAATGAGCTTAAGGATAAATTAGCTCCTGTTTCAGCAGTGGTAGGACTTGCAGGCTTTAATGCGGCAGAAACAGGAGAGCAGCTGACATATATAGGAGATTCATTGGTTGATTGGTTCTATGAAGGCAAGTTCATGGGAGTTAAGGTTGATAATGGAGATGTTACAGCCAGGATATTTGATAGTGCAGGTAAAGAGGCCCTAAAATCAGCACTTGAAGCTATAGGCTATGTATTCCCAGAAGAATCAAAGACTGTTCAGGATCTGGTAAATGAGTATAAGGAATCGGTAGACATGGACAGCGTATGGAAGGAATTGGAGATACTTATCTCAGAGATGGGGTAAATTGAAAACAATGAAGGGATATCCGATGCTATAACACCAGGAATAGAAAGTCCTTCTTCGGAAGCATCATCAACTGAAATAAATATATTTGGTAAGTATAACAGAGTCAGCAAGACAGAGACAATGGAAGATCCTGAAGTAGGGATAATCGAGCTTCGTGATATTGGTGACGGGAATGTTGCTTGGATAGACGATGATGGAGAAAGAACAGTTTTGTCATATGATAAAGCATCCAACAGGATCCATATGGAACAAGAAGGGCTTATTTTGGATCTAAAATTCTCGACTTCAGGGGGACAGGTAACTGGATTCGGTACAATGACAGGGTCATTCTGGGGTGAAGATATAAGCGCCACGATCAGCTTAACGAAGATATCAGATTAATACTTGATTACTAATCTAGCATTAGAAAGCAGGCCCAAGAAGTATAGGGCCTGCTTTTCTACTTAAGAATCGAATTTCTCTTTTCCAAAATTACCATGATCATAACTGCTGAAAGGATTCCGAGTGTTCCACCGAATATAAATGGAGCATTTGAACCTAAATTGACCCATAACAATCCAGCAATAATTGAAGATAATAGGAGCCCAATACCATGAAGCATACCATATACACCCAGGACTGTTCCAGTAAGCCCCTTCGGTGAATTTTCAACGATGAAAGCTCTTTCAGCTCCACTGATCAAAGCATTATAAGCTCCATAGGCAGAAAAAAGTATAATGGTGGAAAGCTTTGACGATAAAAGAGCAAAACCCAGGTATACGATCCCATAAACAATATATCCTGGAACAATGACCCTGCTCCTTCCAAGTTTATCTGATAGTATGCCTGAAGGGATTGCAAGTACTGAAGCTGAGACATTAAATAGCAAGTACAATAAAATCACCTGAGAAGCAGAGAACCCTATTTCCTGAGCCTTTAGAAGCAAAAAAGCATTGGATGAATTGCCTAAGCAGAAGATAAATATAATGGCAAGGTACGCCTTTAGCTTGCTTTCCATCTTCAATCCATTAAATTTAAGCTTAACCTGATCTGTTTTCTTACTTTTATCCTCTTTTACTGCAGACAATATTAATATACCAATTATTGCGGGAACTATCGAAAATAAGAATGCCTTATTAAAGCCATAGTCGGTAGCTATAAAAAAATACGCAAAAACCACGCCCAGAGCGGAACCGGCCATATCAAGCATTTTATGAAGCCCAAAGGAACCGCCCAGATTATTACCTCTATTGGATTGTGCAACAAGAGCGTCTCTTGGAGCAGTTCGTATCCCTTTACCTGTACGATCGATTATTCTGGCAATAAGTACTCCAGTCCACGATGATGCAATAATAAGGAATATCTTGTATATAACAGATGCAGCATAACCCGCAAAGGCAAGAGTTTTCTTATTCTGATAGACATCACCAATGAAACCGCTAAAAACCTTCAAAATAGAAGCAATGCTTTCAGCTATGCCCTCAATCACTCCAATTATTGCGGGAGAAGTTCCCAATGTAGCAGTTAAATACAACGGGATCAATGGGTATACCATTTCTGTGCTCATATCTACAAAAAAACTAACCAGTCCCAATAAAACAATATTTGAATTTAAAAATCTGTTTTTCATAGCACACCTTCAATTTTATTTATTTTATGAATCTTACGATACCCCTTTGCTTTAATAAAATCAAGATGCATACTGCACAGCTTGATCAAAGATAATACTAATATTCAAGTATTCGTTTCATTGGTGGGTATCAATAGCTTATGATCACAGATAGTGTCAACAGTTGATTAAAATTCATGATATTAAAGGGAGAATCCATATGAGCTCCATACCATTATTTATACAAGCTGGATTTTGGGGAGGATTAGCTGGAAGTTCACTTCTTATCGGAGCCCTGATCGGTTACTACTGCAACCTTAATCAACGAATGGTTGCAGCAGTAATGGCATTTGGAAGTGGAGTATTGATATCAGCCCTATCCTTTGAGCTAATTCAGGAAGCTTACAATAAAGGCGGTTTGAAATCCGCAGGAATGGGCTTCATTATAGGAGCATTGGTCTATACTGCTGCGAACTATTTTATATCCAAAAAAGGAGCAAAGCACCGTAAAAGGTCTAACCTCAAGAGAAAATCTCATCTGGATACAAGTGATGCAGGAGCGCTATCAATAGCTATGGGAGCATTCATAGACGGCATACCGGAATCATTGGTTATAGGACTAAGTATCATTGACGGGGGCAGAATAAATCTAATAACCGTCTTGGCAATATTCATATCAAATATACCAGAGGCTCTTTCAAGCTCAGCTGGGATGAAAAACGCAAGAAGAAGCAAAGCATACATATTTTCTATCTGGGGAACAATAGCCCTGACAAGTTCTGTAGTTTCGTCTTTTGGTTATACATTGTTCAAGGGAATAAGCCAAAACTTTGTTTCTACAATACTGGCAGTGGCAGCAGGTGCTATCCTTTCTATGATCGTAGATACAATGATACCCGAGGCATTTGAAGAAACCCATGACTTTGCAGGATTAATAACAGCAATTGGATTTTTAAGCGCCTTTATACTCAGCAATATGTAAAAGCAGCGGGGACGGTTTGGTGCTTTTAATTTTTGTCATCATCGTGACAAACTTGAAAAATATGTGTAAATAGGCTGATCATTTTGATAAAATCGTTCCAAGAGGTCTAAACATAAACAAATTCAGGGAGGATCCAGTCTATGAGAAACAGAATAATTTCACTAATACTTGCCTTTGCAATTGTTCTTAGCCTAAGTGCATGCGGATCTCAGGAGACAGCTGATGTCAGCAAAGAGCTTGAGCCAGTAACGGTAGAAAGAGATCCTGAGCCGGAATCTCTCCAGGCAGCCAGTAAAGCCACGGCTATAGCCCTGAAGCAGTACATACATGCAAGGCTTGCCACCGAGGTCTATATGTCAGTAGATCCTTCCACAATGACCATGGAGGAGCTGGCAAAGATGGCTGACGGTGCGCTTCTTGCGTGGGAGAGTGCAGAAGCCCTATCAGAATCTGCTGAGGATATAACAAATAGGGCCGTAAAGGTTCTTGAAATGGCAAGTAAAGAAGGAATTTCTGATGAGCTTAAAGCAAACGCAATACTCAATAGGATTATCAGGCTATCAAAGTGCTCCGGATCAATAGCATATGCAGCAGGTACTGCGAGAAAGCTTGACCCGCAAACTTGGGCGGAAAATCTGACCAAGCAATACGATGCTCTAAGAGGCGGCCAAAGGTACCAGCAGCTGGCAAACCAGCTTGGTACGGATGCAAGAACTGCCTATGAGCAGATGGCACTGGCTCAAAAGATAATTCAGAATTCAGCAGCACTTGAGGAAGCCGAGGCCGATGTCAATGCCTGGACAGAGAGCATTAACTATCTTCAGGGAGTTAAGACAGCCAGCAAGGTCGGGGTGTTCGTCGTAGGAACCATAGTCACCGGAGGAGGAACGATAGGTGCCCTGGGCAGCAGCAGTATGACCCTTGGAACTGCGACAGGTGTAGTCGTAAGCGGGGCTGATTGCATAGTAGATATTGGTGCAACCGGAAGCAGCATCATATTAGGTGAGAACAACCAGGTGACAATAGGCTTCAATGAGCTTAAGGATAAGTTAGCTCCGGTTTCAGCGGTGGTTGGACTAGCGGGCTTTAATGCAGCAGAAACAGGAGAGCAGTTGACATATATTGGAGATTCGTTGGTAGACTGGTTCTATGAAGGCAAATTCATGGGTGTAAAGGTTGATAATGGAGATGTCACAGCAAGGATCCTTGACAGTGCAGGCAAGGAAGCTTTGAAATCAGCACTTGAAGCAATAGGGTATGTATTCCCTGAAGAAACCAAGACGATCCAGGATCTTGTGAAAGAGTATAAGGACTCCGTTGACATTGGCAGTGTATGGGAAGAAATGGAGATCCTGATTTCAGAAATGGGTAAAATTGAGAGCAACGAAGGAATATCAGATGCGATTTCCGTTGGACCTGATATTACTGAGACTCCATCCACAGAAGCCCCTATTTCAGAGATCAATATATTGGGGAAATACAACAGGGTCAGCAAGGTAGATACGATGGATGAACCTGAAGTGGGAATAATAGAGCTTCGGGACCTGGGTGACGGAAACATTGTATGGATAGACGATGATGGAGAAAGAACGGTATTGTCATATGATAAAACATCCAATAGCATCCATATGGACCAAGACGGACTTGTTTTCGACCTTAAATTCTCATCATCCGGGGGTCAGATAACTGGATTTGGTACCATGACAGGACTGTTTTGGGGTGAAGATATTGAGGCCACTATAAGCCTGACGAAAATTTCTGACTAACTCCTATAGACCAAAATAACTAAGTAAAAAAGCAGACCAGAATTCTACGGGTCTGCTCTTTTACTTAGTTCAGCAACACGCCAACAATAACACCTACTCCAGCGCCTACATATAGCCATAGTGTGATATTGTTTGTTAATGCACCTATGACAATACCAATACCAGTGAATAAACTGATTAGCATTCCTAAATTTAAGATATTGCTATATTTCTTTTCCGGCTTCATCAAACCACTCCTCATTGGATTTCTTAATAATGCCTCTACATGTTATGATAGCTCTCATTATGGTAATTATTGCAAATGTGAACAATGCTATTCCCAGTTGGACAGCGGCAGTGGGGAAAAGATATGCTATAAGCAAATATTGTTGATTAACACACCAGGAAAGAACGACAAGTATTGTAAAAGCTAATAATATTAGAAACCAGCCTTCTATTCCATTAAGATCCCTACGAGCCAACGAGGGTAGCTTTAAAATTCCAATAGTTTCTTTCCCCTGGAACAGTATCGCTGCCCACACTAACCCTACAAGAGCAAACAGCAGTCGCTCTCCCCATATAATCTTGGTCATCCCAATAGGGTCGAAATCTCTCCAGACTGCCCAATCTCTCAGTAAATGTGAAATAAATGCCCAGCTTCGTTGACTGTTTGTGAGAATTATGATCCCATCACCACTTTCAGGTACAAAATGCATATGAGTCATTATACCCGTACCCTGTCCCCCATGTGACAAGGCTGCTTTGCCGTTTGACAGCTCCTCCACATAATGTCCCAGGGCATAGGAGTCGAATACGAGGCTATAGATCCCTATGTCACTTACTTGGGGGTAGTGAATGGCAGCGATGCTATCCTCACTTAATACCAGATCGTCTCTTGACCCCAAATTCATACTCTCGATCATGAACCTTGCCAGATCCCTGCTGGTAGAAAGAAGACCTCCTGATGCCTTTTCAGGATAAACATAAGCCGGTACCGGTTTACCCTTCAAAGTATAGCCGGTAGGGACATATGGTATCATTGATTCCTTTAGGTCAAATGTGGAATTGGTCATACCAAGGGGAATAAGTATCTCGCTTTCCATATACTCCGCGAAGCTGCGCCCTGTGACCTCTTCAATCAAGAGCTCCAAAAGATTATATCCAGTATTTGAATAAGAGAAGCTGCTTCCCGGTTTATTAATAAACGAAACCTCATCAAGAAGCTTTTCCTGCAATGATGGCATCCGCGAGCCTGGTGAGTAAACAGTAAATACATCTCCCAGCTGAAGTCCCGAGGTATGGGTGAGGAGCTGCCTTACAGTTACTGATTTCAGGTAATTACCTCCATCTTTAAATCCGGAGATGTCTATGTAGCATGAAATTGCTGAATCTAAATCTACTCTGCCATTCTCGACCAGCTTCATTACTCCCCAGGCAGTAACTGACTTGGATATTGACTGTACTCTAAAGGGATCGCGGGTTGTCAGCATGATCCCTTTCTCCCTGTCAGAGTATCCGTATGATCTGTAAGAGAACAAATCTCCATCCTTTACTATCGCCAGGCTGCACCCGGGGATGACATATCTATTCATCAGCCTTGGAACAAATTCATCTAAATGCCTTAAAAAGACTTCGTCTGAAGCATGGGAGGATATATCAACCGGAATATAATTTATACCAATCATTACCAGACATATTAGTATTGTCAAAAAGGCTTTGCATAGTCGATTCCGCTTCATTTTGACCTCATGATATCCTGAACCTTCTCAACAATGATCCAGTCGTCCATGTTTTTTTCTCTGACATATGAGAAAGGTTCAACCGGAACCACATTCTCTATCTCAACCAGACATAGAAATCTCTTGCCGATCCATCTCTTTCTTTGATCAGCCGTAAGCTTCAGTCGGTACATATTCTCATCTATGATCCTTTCGGATTCATCTCTCGTAAGTTTTTCTGAGTGATATACAAAGTTGACGGTTCCCTTAGCAAGTATTTTCCCACTGCTGTCATTATTTATCAGGTACACTATATCTCCAATCGCCACTCTTCCATGCGGCAGCTTTCTACCGGCAGCCCCTCTAATTAACATGGACTTGTTCCCGCTTACCAGGTTGTCAAGCTCATTTGCCTTAGATTCACAGTATGCTATGTGTTCCATAATTCCTCCCTATTGAGCCTTGCGCTCGTTCCATTCAAGTCTATTTAGCCTTTTTAGAGTTACAACGAAAATAATTATCGATAAAATAGCTGTTACAGATAAAGTTGTGAATACAGATATATCTGATAAAGAATTTAATCTCTGGGCTTGTAGCAGCAGCCCTGAAGGCAGCCACTTATGAATACCCAGCAGCTCTCCAATGAAATGCATTCCGAATGCTGTAAGCAGGGTCAAAAAACCTGTTGCAACAGGCTTTTTTATGATACTCCCCCACATTACAACACACAGGACGAGGAAAACCATATATATTCCCTGCAAGAATCCTGCAATAAGCACTGATGAGGCACCAATTTCAAACGAATACAGATAGCCTGAATACAAGTAGTTTGCAATAGCTGCCAGCAAGGATATACTAAAGACCCCCAAACCAAATACTACTACCTTACTTCCAAGAATGCAGGTGTATTTTCTCCCGGAGCATAGCGGAATTATAAGAGTGCCGTCCCTGATCTCCTGTGCAAGCAAGCCGCATAGTGAAAACGAGACGATTATAGTCCCAATCTCAAGCATATCCTTTAAGTATATTTGGATACACCCTATTTGAGTTATCTCCAACAGACCTGACAGATCCTGGGTAGAAGCACCCCGGCTTAGGAGCACCTGCGGCAGAACGACCTTCAGTAAAAATGGGGTCAACAGGGAAAAGAACATAAAGCCACCCATAATGGCCAAAAGCTTGCCGCTTCTAATTCCATACATAGCTTCCTTCTTCAAATCATAGATCATATTACCCTAACCTCCCTTAGGAAGAGATCCTCCAAATCACGTCTTTTCAATTGAAAATACTCTACAGAGATATTGTGTGCTGAAAGGAAGCTCATAATATCTATAGAAGACCTGTCAGAACCCTCCACCAAAACCTTTAAACAACTTTCGTCAATATCTACACTGTCCACTCCCTCCATTATTTTCAGCTCCTCCAGTAAAGGGGATTCTATCGGAACCGAGAACCCAATTTCAAAAACTGGCTTTATTGAGCTTCTTTGGATATCCTCCAGCGACTTTTCCAGAATCATTTCACCGTTTCGAATCATACCGACCGTATCGCATATCCTCTCCACATCACTTAATATATGAGAGGAGAAGAGAATGGTTTTGCCAAGCTGCTTCATTTCAGAAATTAATCTTAAGACATCACTTCGACCCTCGGGGTCGAGAGCTGATGACGGTTCATCGAGGATAAGCAAATCGGGGTCTCTTACCATCGCGGAAGCTATTCCAAGCCTTTGCTTCATTCCCCTCGAGTAACCGCCGATCCTTCTGTCCCCAATGCCGGACAGACCTACCCAATCAAGGATCTCTTCGATCCTCGGTTTTCTGATACCGCCACCAAAGTATTCGAGAGCTTCTGCTGCGGACATCCAGGGGTAGAACCTTGGTTCCTCCGGCAGGTAGCCTATCCTAAGGTCACCAGGGTGTTTTACATCTCTAACATTCATTCCGTTGACGACACATTCGCCGTCATCAGGGTTAGACAGACCTGCCAGTATACCCATTGCTGTAGACTTTCCAGCGCCGTTATGGCCAATAAAACCATAGATTTCGCCCTTACTCACATACATATTCACATTATTTAATGCCAGGACATCCCCATATTTTTTAGTCAAGCCTCTTACAGATATCATCTATACTCCCTCTTTCTCCCAACAATCATGAAAGTTATTGGTCCAATAAGATTTATAAATATGCATATCAGTGACCAGGCAAGCTTGTTCAGGTTTTGCACTCCTTCACTATGGATCTTGACTAAGCAGTATATCGCCAACCCAAGCTGCAATAGTAGAAGAGGCAGCAGCATAATAAGGATATCTGTCGTAAGTATAAAATCATTCATTATCGATCACCCCATTTCCGATTGCATTAATCGACTTGACCTCCTCATGTTTCTCACCGGATCCATTTATTATCCGCTCATCGTTTTTGTAGGAGTTGTATGCACATCCAATAATCAGGAAGGGCAAAGCCAGCAAAACGATCAGTAAATATAATGTCCTCATAACACACCTCCATTTGGTTTATTTGACTACAAACAGATGGTAGCAATTTAATAGGTAATATGATAAGTGACTCCAGTAATATTTTCAGTCACAATAAAAAAGAGGGGTCAAAAACCACCCTCTTAGAAAGAATAATCATATTCTATAGCCCAAGCTTCTTAAAAAACAGAACTGCATTTGCTCTGTCACTTGCTCCAATCTTGCTATAAATCTGTGTGATATAATTTTTCACCGTTCCTACAGTCAAATACAATGTGTCGGCAATTTCCTTGTTGCTGCGACCTTCAACAAGCAGGCGTATGATATCCTGTTCCCTTTGGGAAAAATCACTAAGCTCAGCCTGTTCC
>DAIPJA010000227.1:0-2865 GCA_036770525.1 Gudongella sp.
TCTTTGGTTCATTCAAAGCTCTCACACTGTTTAGTTATCTAGGTTCATTCGCCACCTCTCTCGAGGCGACTTGCTTAGTATAGCATCTATACTTAAGCGGTGTCAACTGTTTTTTGAAGTTTTTTTGAATAATATTTCGACAGTCGACCTTTTTAGTTTACCCTCTTTTGAAAGCGTTGTCAAGGCTAAAAATGCTCTTATTTCAGGAAATCATCTACTCTATTGAAGACTCCTTCCCATGAAAGTCCTTCAACTGCCTCCTTAAGAGGTGCAAAACTTATATACCCCTTATGGATATTCTTAATCTGTTTTTTTATAGCCAGCTTCAAATTGTCTTTAAATCCTTCGACACATTCTTCTGCAGGGATATCTATCCCCTTCATCCTGGGAAGGGGGACAAACTCCACGAAACCAGATCCGGTAAGCTCCTCTCCAAGGTACTCTTTAAGGCCCCAAATTTCAGTGGTCACTGCCGGAAGGCCGCATGCCATTGCTTCCAGGAGTACCAGAGGCAAGCCCTCGTAGTAGGAGGGCAAAATGAAGAGATCCGATGCTCTGAATACATCCGCCAGCTTGTGCTGGGTAAGCGACCCAAATAGCCTTACTCCCATGCTCTCTGCCCGCTTCATGATTTCTGCCGCCTCGCTTCCTGTGCCAGTACCTGCAAGGCTGAGCCTTATGGGGGTATCCTTACTGATTTCCTCATATGCATCAAGCAAGGGGATCAGTCCCTTGGCATGACTCAGCTTTCCGGCATATATGAGCTCGGGCACTCTGTTACGATCTGTCCTTCCGGTCGGGTTGAATATATCTGTGTCAAAGCCGCCGCCTATGATTGTGATCCTGTCCTTTGGTATACCATAAAGATTCGATATCTCTTCCTTTTGTACCCTGTTCAGGGACAGTATCCTGTCAAGCTTGCCGCAGCCCTCCCTTACATATTTTCTATATCCGGGATTCTGCATATACTGTCTCAGATCTGTGCTGTGACAGATCGCCAAGGTCTTGTATCCCAGCCCCAGCTCTGCTAAAAGAGCAGAGCCCAGCCACAAATGGTGGGACAATATCCTATCGGGCTTAAATTCTTCAATTGCCCTTTTTATTGCAGCCCCGAAATTCTCCTTCCAAATCGACACCTGCAGGATAGTCATGTCCCTGTATCTGGTGCTTTTATAGGGCATTGTGTCGCTCATACCGGGCAGGGGAAAATCCAGCTTGCCCTCCTCGAATCTTACTATGTCGAGGTACTCAAGTGTGTTGTTCTCATAGTCATGCCCGGGTCCTGATGCAGCCAGAAGACCCTGTGTATGGCCTTTCTTTGAAGCCTCTTTGATTAAATTGTTGACATAAATACCGCTTCCGGTCTTGCCTGGATACTGAAAGAGGATATGGAGTAATCTCAAGGCGGTTTCCTCCCTGGTTCACATAATATGTATAAAAGCGGCAGGTTACCCTGCCGCACTTTTACTAATCTTCAATTGGCTTCATGGTCGGGAACAGCAGTACGTCCCTTATGCTTGGTGTGTTGGTGTAAAGTATTATCATTCTGTCTATGCCTATTCCAAGTCCGCCTGTAGGAGGAAGACCTACCTCTATGGCGTTTATGAAGTCAGTGTCCATTGGATGTGCTTCATCGTCCCCGAACTCCTTCTGCTTGACCTGCTCCTCAAACCTTTCTCTCTGGTCGATAGGATCGTTAAGCTCTGAGAAGGCATTGGCAACCTCCCAGGTGTTTATGAAGGCTTCAAATCTCTGAGTGATCCTTGGATCGTCAGGATTTCTCTTGGCAAGGGGAGATATTTCCACCGGATGTCCGGTTACGAAGGTAGGCTGCACCAAATGCTTTTCGCAGTACTCCTCAAACATCTCAGAAATGATATGGCCTCTTGTCATGCCGGGTTTTATCTCAATGCCTCTTTTTTTGGCTACAGCTATGGCTTCCTCATCAGTGTTTATTAACGAGAAGTCTACACCTGTGTATTCCTTTACAGCCTCAGCCATGTCGACTCTTCTCCAAGGAGGTGCTACGTTTATCTCCTTGCCCTGGTAGTTAAGGGTAGTAGTCCCTAAGGTCTTTTCTGCTACGTAGGCAAACAGGTTTTCAGTAAGCCTCATCATCTCTTCGTAATCTACATATGCCTGGTAGAGCTCGATGCTTGTGAACTCAGGGTTATGTCTTGTGTCCATACCCTCGTTCCTGAACATCCTGCCCATTTCGTAGACCTTCTCAAAGCCTCCGACTATTAGTCTCTTCAGGTAAAGCTCATTGGCTATCCTGAGATACATATCCAGGTCGAGAGTATTATGATGGGTCACGAAGGGCCTTGCGTTTGCACCGCCTGCAATGGTGCTCAGGATCGGTGTATCAACCTCAAGGAAGCCTCTATCGTCCAGGTACTCCTTTACTGCCTTTATCATCTTCGATCTGAGTATAAATGTCTCCTTTACCTCCGGATTGACTATCAGATCTACGTATCTTTGTCTGTATCTAAGGTCCTGATCCTTCAGACCGTGGAACTTCTCGGGAAGTATTTGAAGAGACTTTGAAAGGATGACGAGCTTGTCGGCCTTGACTGAGATCTCACCCATTTTGGTCTTAAATACTACCCCTTCGACACCTATGATATCTCCAAGGTCGAGAAGTGACAGGTCATCGTATTCCTCTTCACCTATTGCGTCCTGCTTTACGAATATCTGGATCCTTCCCTCGCTGTCCTGTATGTCTATGAAGCTGACCTTCCCATGACCCCTTCGGGACATTATTCTTCCGGCAACAGCTACTCTCTGGTTTTCAAGTTCTTCGAAACGGTCCTTGATCTCTGTGCTGTGATGAGTGTAGTCAAACTTCTCAATCAAAAACGGATT
>DAIPJA010000228.1:0-2862 GCA_036770525.1 Gudongella sp.
TCAGCTCTATTCCGATTATATTGATCGTTTCTCCTATTTTCTGATGGCCGCCCTGATTATATTATTACTGGAAATGCTAATCTCTAATAAGAAGAGCCGTTGGGAAGGTAAAATGAACCTGTTTGGTTCACGTGAGCTCCCGAAAAGAGATGCAAGAATTGCTACAGTTGTCTTGTTGATAATCTTTAGTCCAATCATGCTTATGGCTCAAAAGGTTGAACCTGCTGAAAGGCAAAATGTCAGAGCGGGAAATAAGCTATATGAGCACGGTAAGTATCAGGAGGCGGTCGTAAAGTATATGAAGGCTCTTGAAGCAAATCCTGGTTCTGTTCCGGCTGCATTTAACCTCGGTTCTGCCTTATATCGAAATAAAAATGGGAAAGAGGCCAGTCAGCTTTTTTCGAACAATGCTCAACGAAAAGATATCGATGAGAAACAGGCATCGAAACTTTGGTATAATGCAGGTAACTCTTTCCTGCAACAAAAGGATTATCAAAATGCCGTTGAGGCTTTTAAGAATTCTTTAAAGATAGATCCTGATAATGGTGATGCCAGATACAATCTTGCCTATGCTCAGAAAATGCTAAAGAACCAGCAGGATAAGAATAAGGACAAGAATAAAGACCAGAATAAGGATCAGAACAAGGATCAGAATAAGGATCAGAACAAGGATCAGAATAAAGATCAAAACAAGGAGCAGAATAAAGATCAGAACAAGGATCAGAATAAGGATCAGAAACAGCCAAATAAGTATGATAAGAAGGATGCTGAAAGAATGCTGGAGGCTATGAAGAATGCTGAACAGAAGACCCTTGAGAACCTTAAACAGAAAAAAGAAAAGGGAACCGGTGCGGCCATAGAAAAAGATTGGTAAAACTTTTCAATAACTTAACTTTACTGTTGAAATGACATCGTCAATTACACACCTGAAAGTAAAAATGATGAATAGAATTGGAGTTTTATTGTTCCTGTTATTGGTAGCTACTTTTTCGGGCTCAGCACAGACAGTCTCATTTGAGATGGATGCTCCACAGAATGTTCAGACAGGTCAGCCATTTAGAGTAAGTTTCTCAGTAAATGCGCAGCCGGAACGATTTCGTGGGCCTGACTTTAAGGGATTTGATTTACTAAGTGGGCCAAATCAGAGTTCTTCGTCGAGTTTTCAGATGATAAACGGACAGGTGACCCAATCCATGTCGATTACCTATTCGTATCTGGTTAGACTTTCACAGCCTGGGACATACGAAATCAAGTCGGCTTCAGTTACCGTGAAGGGCAAGGAGTATACCACTCGGCCAGCTTCAGTAAAGGTTTCAGGGGCAGCCGTTGCAAATCAGCCTCGCTCAAATTCCAATGCCACGACTCCATCGCGGCAGGGTAGTAGCAGTGCTGCAACTGGTAAAGATCTTGATGAGAGTACCGGTGATATGCCTACCGGAGAAGATATTTTTATAAGGGCATTTGTTTCGAAACCCGATCCAATGGTAGGTGAGCAGATTATTGTCACATATAAACTTTACAGCAGATATTCTCTGTCGAGCCTTAACTTTAAAAATCTTCCCTCATATAGCGGCTTCTGGAATCAGGATCTACTTGATCCAAAAGCCAGAATTCAGCCGGGGCAAGAGACGTACAACGGGAAAAGATATGTTACAGCCGAGATCAGGAAGGTTGCATTATTCCCACTTAAATCGGGAAACTACTCCATCTCTCCTCTTGAGATAACCGTGATGGCGCAGGTTCAGAAGCAGGCTAAGTCTCGCTTTAATGACCCTTTCTTTGATCAGTTCTTTAATGATCCAATCTTTAATATGACCGAGCAGCCGGTTGAGATGAATATTAAATCTCGCCCGGTTTCTATAAAAGTAAATGAACTTCCATCGGCTAACAAGCCTGTAGACTTTTCAGGTGCTGTAGGGAATTATAATCTGAAAGCAACCATTGATCGTACAGAGTTAAAGGCTAATGAAGCGGTGAATCTTAAAGTGACTATTACAGGAACAGGCAATCTCGAGATGATTGATAAGTTGCCGATTGTCTTTCCTCCGGATATTGAGGCGTATGATCCTAAAGTATCTACTAGCCTGAACAAAGCAGGTGGTGTGTCAGGGAGTAAGACATTTGAGTATCTTTTAATTCCGAGAAGTGCAGGCGATTTTACTATTGGTCCTTTAAACTTCTCTTATTACGATTTGTCAGCCAGAAAATATGTTACTGTTTCCTCAGAAGCGTTCAACCTTAAAGTGGCTAAGGGAGATGGGTCGCAAGGGGCTGTAGCTTATGGATCTGTAGATCAGAAAGAGGTTGAGCAGATTGGGACAGATGTAAGACATATTAAGTTGATGCCTTTGCCCGTTTATAAAGAGGGTGATATTTTATTCGGTTCACTTCAATATTGGGTGATGTTAGCCTTGGCTCTTGTCGTAGCTGTGGTATTTGGCGTTTTGGTTAGAAAACAGCAGATCGCAAAAGGAGATATAAGAGCTCTTAGGCTAAAAAAGGCGAATAATGTTGCGCGTAAACGGTTAAAACTTGCAAACGACTATCTGCAAAAGCGGATGGAGAATGAGTTTTATACTGAGATTTCATTGGCATTATGGGGTTATATTAGTGATAAATTCTCTATACCGCGGGCAACGTTGTCTATGGAGAGTGTGAGTGAAGTGTTAACTGAACATAATGCTCCTCAAGAGATTATTGAGCAGTTTGTGAATACGCTTAATAATACAGAGTTTGCCCGATTTGCTCCGGGGGATAAAGATGCCAATATGGAAGAGGTTTATCAACAAGCCTTAGATGTTATCACTCAGGCAGAAAGAATTATACGTTAACAAGGATACTGAAAGTGATTATGAAGAATAT
>DAIPJA010000229.1:0-2818 GCA_036770525.1 Gudongella sp.
CCCTTTATCGGGTCCTCTGATATAAATCTTCCGAGCGATGCGTCGTACCAGCGTGCGCCGAAGTAGTATACCTTAAAAACTTAGGGCCAATTAATTTTTGTTTTTTATTTTCCTAAAAAAATATTAAAATACTCAGATTTGCCCCTAAATCCCCGCTACCCTAAATTTGTCCTTAATAATTAGCCCTCTTTCTGCAAGTATAATTAATATTGAAAAATATCCAGTTTGCAGTAATTATTAATTTGGCTTTGTCCCTAAATTTAAAATAATTTCTTTTTTATTTTTTTAGTTGTTTTCTAATCTAAAATTCTTCTCAATTAAACCTCATTAAGCAGCAATTCAAAACCTAATACACATTTTGAGGTGAATCTTTGAATAATGACCAAAATGAAGATGATAATACATGGGGAGGGGAAAAGCTCCCTCCAAACAAGGCAATAGCCATGGACTACCTAGTTGTCTTCGGCCTTAATCCCATCCCCCTAGTCCCTAGGGATAAAAAGCCACTTGTAAACTGGAAGGAATTCCAGACAAAGGATGTAACTTCTGACCTAGTTCGAAAATGGTGGGGGGATTGGCCAGATGCGAACATAGGTGTTGTAACAGGATCTATTAGCCAGCTCCTAGTCCTTGACATCGATGGAGAGGAGGGAAAAGAATCTTTTAAAATACTGTCAAAGGGGAAAATACCAGACACGCCAACAGTCAGGACCTCAAGAGGCAAGCATTTCTATTTTTGGACTGAAGGAAACGAGATTGATTCAATGACATCGATTTATCCTGGGCTTGATATTAAGGCCAATGGGGGGTACGTTGTGGCGCCTCCAAGCATCCACCCCTCAGGCAGGAGGTACAAGTGGGAGAATAGAATCTATGAAAGTAGCTTGGTTGAGATTCCTAATTGGCTCTGGCATATTATCGAGGAAAAAAACGAATCAACAAAAAGTAAAAATAACGGACTAATTGAAACAGGAAAAAGAAATACAGAGCTCACCAGCATATCCGGCACCCTTAGGAACAGGGGATTATCGCCTGACATGGTAAAAGAGGCCCTAAGTGTCATAAACAAGGAAAGGTGCAGAACTCCTTTGGATGAGAATGAAATTGGGAATATAACTACAGATTTTTATCAAAACAAAATATCTATGACAGATATAGGCAATGCCGAGAGAATGATTCTCTACTTTGGTGACAGTATCAGGTTCAGCCCACCGCTAAACAGGTGGTTAATCTGGAATGGAACGGTATGGAGGATGGACGATCGGAGGGACATATACAGGATTGCAATGGACACGGCCAGAACTATCCACATCGAATCAATGAAGGAAAATGACCAGGAGAACAAGATGGCCCTTTCAAAATGGGCAATAACTTCTGAGAGCTCAAACAGGATAGAGTCGATGATAAAACTTTCAGCTTCTTTTGTTCCAGTCTCGCCAGATGAACTTGACCACAACATCTGGCTTCTAAACGTTGAAAATGGGATAATAGATCTTAGGACAGGACTCTTCTTGCAAGACCACAGGAAGGAAGAGTTCATCACAAAGATGGCAAATGTCTCGTTTGAGCCTTCTTCTGAATGCCCTCAGTGGGCAAAGTTTTTGGAAGAGATATTTGGGAGTAGCGAAGATCTGATTAAGTATATCCAAAAGGCCGTAGGCTATAGCCTTACAGGAGACACCAGAGAGCAGGTTCTATTCTTCCTTCACGGCACAGGCGCCAACGGCAAGACAACATTCTTAGAAGTAATAAGGGATCTAATGGGAGACTATTCAAGGCAGACTGACTTCTCAACTTTTGTTATCAAAAAGCATGACACCGGCCCTAGAAATGATATCGCAAGATTGAAAGGTGCAAGGCTTGTATGCTCAGTTGAAGTGGAAGAGGGAAAGCAGCTTGCAGAAAATTTGGTCAAGCAGCTGACGGGCCAGGACAAGATCTATGCTAGATTTCTCTATTCTGAGGGATTTGAGTTTATCCCTAATTTTAAGATCTGGATTGCCGCAAACAACAAACCTGAGATAAAAGGAGCAGAAAACGCCATCTGGAGAAGGATAAGGCTCATTCCATTTGCAGTGACAATCCCCGAAGATAAGCAGGACAGGGAGCTTGCAACAAAGCTAAAGCAAGAGAAGGCAGGTATCCTGAACTGGATCATTGAAGGGTGTCTGAAATGGCAAAGGGAAGGATTAACTCCGCCTGCAATTGTCGTTGAGGCTACTGAAGAGTATAAGGGTGAGATGGACCCTCTGAAGGATTTTCTGGATGATCTTTGCAAGATGGGGGTGCTAGAAAAAACCCTAGCAGGAGATCTTTATGAGGCCTACAAGGAATACTGCAGCTTCATAAAAGCAACACCTATATCCCAGCAGGCTTTTGGCAGAAGGCTATCTCAGATTGGCCTTAAAAAAACTAGAGATGGCAGCAACAGGTACTGGGAAGGGATTGAGCTTGTGTCAGATCAAGTTGAAAGAATGAGGAAAAGCTACAGAGGTAGCAACTGGTAATTATTAGCTGTGACACATATGACGGTTATCTTGCCCTTTACATAAAACTCTCTATATGATATACATTATAGGACTTTTACTAAAATCACTATAAAACCGTCATAAGCGTCATGGAAGGCAGGAAGGTGAGAAAATAGCAAGGAATCTCATAGAGTACAGGGTGTATGTAGGGGATAAGGAAGTGCCATGCGTGAGATTAGTCTATGGATACACGCTTATGGAAGCTGACCAAGGCGAGACAATAGAGAATTTAACCGGCGAGAAGGGAAGGTATGCCATCCTGGAATATGGGGAAGATCCATGCTGGAACT
>DAIPJA010000026.1:0-15560 GCA_036770525.1 Gudongella sp.
GGTCAAATTGCTCAGATCATATTTAAATATGGATATTCCGTATAATGCAAGCTTAGTCAGAGGAATGTCCGTGTTTACCCCACTATTGTATATCCCGTACAGCCCTGGTATTTTTAGTATGATACCAGGCTTTACGGATTGAGCTATTAATTCCTTCAGAAATGACTGCTGGGCTTCTATTCTTCCCAAATCAGCATTTTTATAGCCTTTTCTGTATCTCAAATACTGAAGGGCTTTGTCACCGTCAAGGATCTGCTCCCCTGCCTTAAGATCGATTTTCAATGGTGGATCTGCGACCGGATCGGAATAGGACATATCCATGGGGACGTTGAACCTGACTCCTCCAATCAAATCGACATATTCTGATACTACCTGATAGTCAACCACCACATAATGATCTATATCTATCCCAAGAAGATCCTCAACAGTTTTTACAGTCAATTCAGGCCCGCCATACGCGAAACTATGATTGATCTTTTCCTTGTTCTTTCTACCTTCTATGGGTGTTCTTGTGTCCCTTGGTATAGACAAGATGGAAATTTCACCAGTCCCTCTATCCACATTAAAGAGCATGATAGTATCTGATCTTACCCCTTTGCTCTCAGCAAAGCTCTTTGAGTCGATGCCCATCATTAAAAATGTCATGCTCTTATCCGTGCCCTCTGTGATTAAGCCGACCGCAAAAAACAGCAGCGTAAACACAGCAAAAAATAATGCAAAATACTTAATAAAAAGCTTCAAGTTTTGATTTTTCATCTATATCTCCGTATTTCTCTCCATAATCAGGTAATCTCTCGACTCAAGCGTCGACCTATGAATTCTTCTGTTAGACCTATTCAAATGCTCGATCGTACTCTCCAAAGCTGCAATCACAGCCTCATTAAGGTCTTTCATTGATAGTTTTCGAATTTCATCCACTCCTGGAAAGCTCCTTCCAGGCTCGATAAAATCAGCAAGATATATTACTTTTTCCAATACAGTCATATTAGGACGCCCTGTGGTGTGATACCTGATTGCATCCAGTATTTCAGTGTCTCTTATTCCGATTTCCTTTTCAGAAATATATGCCCCAATAGCTCCATGTAGTAAATCAGTACTCCCCAGAGTATCATTGTCAAATATTATACCAGAATCACCTGCCATCATCAACATGCTGGCGTGATCCAGAGGCTTTGCCAAATCGTGCAGTAGTGCTGCAATATAAGCCTTATCACCGTCAGCACCATAGCGTATTGCAAGCTCTACTGCCTTTTCTGCAACTCCTATGGTATGACGAAATCTTTTTTCTCCAAGTCTTTCCCTGACGATACCCTCAATAGCAGTCAAATCAAACTCTAACTCGATGGATATACTCCTGACATCTTCAACTATACTATCGGGGATCATATACTTTATCGATTTTCTCGTTCCGATTCTCTTTCTTATCTCCGTCGATGATATATCCAGCATTGGACCTTTGCTCAAAACGAATGATAGGCCAAACTCATCTCTTAGGGCTTTTATTTGTCTTTCCACCTCGAGCTTATCTCCACCTCGATTATAGACAACAAATTTAACCCTGTCCTTAAGGAGCCATGGATCCTTCCAGGTGTTCAACTGGTACAATGTATCCGACCCAATGATGTAAAAAAGAACTTCCCCCGGGTATAATTTTTCAAGCTCACAAACTGTGTCTACAGTGTAGGTTTTTCCCTGTCTGTCTGCTTCAATAGACAGGACCTCAAAGTTTATGTTATCGGCAACAGCTTTTTTGACCAGCTCGAATCTTGTACCGGCGGGGGTTATCCTGTCAGGTTTGTGAGGGGGATCGCCGGTTGGGATAAATAGAATTTTCGACAATCCAAGCTCCTCCCTGATATATTCACTTATCAATAGATGCCCGATGTGGATAGGATCAAATGTTCCTCCCATTATTCCTATGGCCATTTAAATTCTCCTCCCCCTGTTGGGAGCTAATTTATTATTTGGGAAGAATAATTTCGGGTTTGTCCTCTGATTGCCTGTAGAGAACAAACTTTCTTCCTATACTCTGAACAAATTCTGCATTCAACTCCTCAGACAGCTGTGAAGCTACCTCTGAAGGATCAAGCATCGAATTTTTCAATACGTTTATTTTCACTATCTCTCTTGCCTTTAATGCATCATCAACTTGTCGAATGAAATTATCCGTCAATCCATTCTTACCCAACTGAAATATCGGGTCTATGTTATTGGCTATGCCTTTCAGGTAGCTTCTTTGTTTTCCTGTTATCATTGCTTCACTCCTCGTTTATTCATAAAATTCGAACTCATAACCACAGATGAAGACCGATTCTCCTTCGGTTATGCCAAGAGCTTTAAGCTCATCTACTATTCCCTTTTTCCTAAGCATCTCCTGGAAGTATTTGAGAGACTCATTATCATCCATATAAGTCGACTGAAGCAGCCTTTCCATAAAGCCTCCCTCAACAATATAATCTCCCTCTTCCTTACGGACGATTATTTCATCATTTATATCTTCATATTCTTCCTCAAGCAGCTCGTCATAGGTCTCATAAATGATCTCAGTATTTTCAAGAAGATTCCAAACTGAGTAAAGAAGTTCTCTTATCCCTGACTGGGATGCAGCAGATATCTCGTGTACTTCTATCCCCTTAGGCTCAAACTCTTCTTTGATCTTGATTACCCAGTCCTCAGCACCTGGAATATCAGTCTTATTTGCTGCAATGATTTGAGGCTTGTCCATGAGTTTCTCATTGTATTGAGAAAGCTCCTGGTTAATCTTATAAAAATCATCTATGGGATCCCTACCCTCACTTCCTGAAGCATCCAAAACATGAACAAGCACCCTTGTCCTTTCAATGTGCCTCAAAAAATCATGACCAAGTCCCGCACCTTTTGAAGCTCCTTCGATCAAGCCTGGTATATCAGCAATCACAAAACTCTTTTCATCCGCTATCCTTACTACACCCAGATTGGGCTTCAGGGTTGTAAAATGATAATTTGCAATTTTGGGCCTTGCTGCAGATACTATAGAAAGAAGTGTAGATTTACCCACATTAGGGAACCCAATAAGTCCGACGTCAGCTAACAGCTTCAGTTCCAGGATAATATGTCTTTCCTGCCCTTTCCTGCCTGCTTCAGCAAAGCCTGGCGCTTGTCTTGTAGCAGTCGCAAATCTGGCATTGCCTCTGCCGCCCTTACCACCTTTTGCAATTACAAACTCCTGGCCAGGGTATTTAAGGTCTACTATTACCTTACCGGTCTCTTCGTCCTTAATAAGTGTGCCAACCGGCACCTTAAGGATTATGTCTTCGCCATCTGCTCCGAATTGCTTTTTTGCCCGCCCATCTTCTCCATTTTGTCCTGTGTATGACCTCTTATATCTGAAGTCCATGAGGGTCCTGATACCTTCATCAGCATGAAGGACTATTGAGCCCCCTTTACCTCCGTCTCCACCGTACGGCCCACCGGCAGGTTCATATTTCTCTCTTCTCCAGGCGACAACTCCGTTGCCTCCTTTACCAGCCTTAACAAATATTTTAGCTACATCAATAAACATCGTCATCATCCTCATTCAACTTAGTTTTCCATTACAAACTTATACTCGCAAAAAATAAAGCTTACCTGACGGTAAGCTCAATTTCTACGCTAATTCTTCTTTAGGATAGACGCTGACTTGTTTTTTGTCGCGGCCTTTTCTTTCAAACTTGACAACTCCGTCGACTGTTGCGAAGAGAGTATCATCTCCACCTATACCGACATTATTGCCGGGATGGATTTTGGTACCTCTCTGTCTGACCAGGATATTTCCCGCTAGGACAAATTGCCCGTCTCCTCTTTTTACGCCAAGTCTTTTAGATTCACTATCTCTACCGTTTTTAGAACTACCTACTCCCTTTTTGGAAGCAAACAGCTGTAGATTCAATTTAAACACGAGTTCCACCTCCCCTATATTCGATGGTGATATATTTAGGGTAACTTTCTTTTATGGTTTCCAAGCCTATTGCCAGAGTGTTCAATACTACTTGCACATCTCTGTTGGTTGGTTCTTCAATAACCTTTTTGTCTATCAGCACCTTCATATAGCCCTTTTTATCGTCTATATCGATCTGAAGCTGATGTAAGCTGACTCCAGCAACCTCTGTGAGGCTGTTTAGTGCAGTATAACCCAGTATGGATACGGCAGCGCATATTATGTCTTCACCGTTTGGAGCATAATCTGCATGGCCGCTGATTTCAAATCCTATTCTTTGGTTAAAGGGACCATTGAAAATACACGCCTTGATCATGATTAGCCTATGATCTTGTCGATTTGTACCTTAGTAAAAGGTTGGCGATGTCCTTGCTTCTTTCTGATGTTTTTCTTAGCCTTATACTTGTAGACAATGATTTTCTTTGCTTTCCCCTGGCCAAGAACTGTTCCTTCAACTTTGGCTCCGTCTACATATGGTTTTCCGGGAACCAAACCAGCATCTCCTGACATCAATAGTACTCTGTCAAAGCTTACTGCCTGACCTTCGTCAGCATTCAACTTTTCTACATAAACTATATCGCCTTCTTGAACCTTGTATTGTTTTCCACCTGTTTCAATAATCGCGTACATTACTTGCTGCACCTCCTCTAACCTAGTCTCGCCAATGTCAGGTGACTATGCTTTGAACCCACATTGAGCGGCTTTACACCTGAATAGTTTAACAGATACCGAAAACTATGTCAAGCTTCATTTTTCCTTATTTTCCCCTTGCCTCCACAGGTTGGGCAAGTTATTGAAACCTTGTTGTCCAGCGTTGGTCGATTCTTCTTTCTAACCACCTCAACTAGTCCCAGCTTTGTTACATCCACTACAAGGGGTTTATTTCTGTCACCTCTGAATGCGGAGATCAACTTCTCTACAACTATCTCAATATCAGATTGACTCTTCATATCTATGAAATCCACTATTATTATACCACCAATATCCCGAAGTCTCAACTGCCGTGCTATCTCGGCTGATGCCTCTATGTTTGTTCTTAAAACTGTGTCTTCGAGAGTGAAATTCCCAACGTACTTACCTGTGTTTACATCAATAGCAGTAAGAGCCTCAGTCTCATCGATTACTATAAAGCCGCCGCTTTTAAGCTGTACTTTTCTTGCAAGAGCTTCCTTCATGTCGATTTGGATGTTCATATTATAATCCATGTTAAAATCAGGATCAAATTTTATCTTTCCCTCCATATCATATTGTGAAAGATCCTTGTTGCTAGATAGCTTATTTTGGACACTCCTGTCATTCACAACGATTTCAGTATTTGGGTACTTGTAATAATCCCGGATTATCTGTGACAGCAGGTCCAGCTCGCTATATATGAGCTTTGGAGTAGGGAGATAGTTCTTCTCCTGCTCAATAATTTTATAAAGTTTATAAAGTTGCTCATATTCACACTTCAATAGCTCGGCTTCAGTTTTTTCGGATACGGTCCTGAATATCATTCCCATGTCATCCTTCATAATCATCTTCCCAAGTTCCTTAAGTCTTGAGCTTTCACTGAAGTCTTTTATTTTGTTTGAAATATTTACCCTCGATGAGAAAGGAGTAAGTACCATGTATCTTCCAGGAATACTGATATGTCTTGTTACCTTAGGGCCTTTGTTTCCAAGAGGCTCCTTGATCACCTGAACGATTATATCTTCGCCTCTGGTGATAATATCGTCAATGGAAGGCTTATCCTTTAGACTTAAATGATCTTTCTCAAGTGCATCCTTGATATGAAGATATGCATTCTTACCCATGCCTATATCAACGAATGCTGCCTCCATTCCCTGCAGGACATTTTCAACCCTTCCCCTGTAGACATTACCCAGTATCCCCTGGCTTTGCATGTCGTCCCTGAAGTACTCCACAAGCCTGCCATCCTCTACTATACATATTCTTAGGGATCCATCGGAGGTATCGATGTAAATGACGTTCATTTCCTCACTTCCTGACTATATTGGTTTTTCTATTTTACCATCCTTTTCGATGTAAGCATCTAGTCTTTTTATATGCGTCATTTCAAGATCAATTCCAAGATTGAGATGCGTTTCCAGTGCCTCTGCAAGCTCTGAAGGCTTCAAATTACCCTCCTCACCGGTTTTAAGCAAAGCACCCAATACAGCAAAGCCATCCTGGTCAAAATCTTTGAATTGAAGGTTTCCAATTAGCGGTTTTATGTCCACCTGAACCGATATTTTGTTTTTCCCCTTTTTTTTCTTTTTTTCGATAAATACGGAACCTAATTCATCCCAACCTCTAAGTTTATCTTCTAAGGTAGTCCTGTCTGCTTCATTTATTAACCAAAGCCGGATCTCATAATATGACCACCTTATAAGTGATGTAAGCGAAGCTGTGTCTTCACTCACTACCGCCCCTGTCACTTTTATACCCTCAGGTAAAACTAAGTTAAGACTTATCATTACCTTCTCTGGTCTAATTTCTTCCGCAAACTCTATCTCCATATATTCAGCAGTGCTTTCTATCCCAAGAGACAACGGGTTTCCAATTGAGAATTTTGGGTGCGGGTTAAAGCCTTCAGTAAATTTTACAGGAAGACCCGCCCTCGAGAAAGATCTGGTAAAAAGTCTTACCAGGTCAAGATGTGACAAAAATTTTAGGTAACCTGTCTTTGTGAATCTTACGCGGATTATCAATTAAACACCCCCCACATAGCACAATCAGATATCCCACAGCCTGTACAACCTAGCCTGCAGTCTCTGGTTGTGTCTCCTTCCAACGCCTTTTTATACTCCCTTAAGAGGTAGCTCTTGGAAGGTCCGGGACTTATGAAATCCCAAGGGAAAACCTCATCGAGGCTTCTTTGTCTGTTAGCATAGAAGCCCCCATCAATGCCTGCAGCTTCGAATGCAGCCAACCATACGTCGTACTTAAGGTGCTCTGACCATCCGTCAAATCTGCAGCCATTCTCCCAGGCTTTCAGAATAGCATCGCTGACTTTTCTGTCTCCCCTTGCCACTACTGCTTCAAGATATGAGGTTTTTGGATCATGGTAATTAAACGTAACCTTATTGTCTCTTATGCTATCCTTTACCAGCTTTATCCTGGATCTGAACTCCTCTTCTGTTGCCTGTCCATGCCACTGAAATGGTGTAAAAGGCTTTGGCACAAAGCAGGATGCACTGGCTGTCACCTGGAAATTACCGATCCGCTCTTCCTTTGGTCGATTGAAAAAAAGGTCCTTTACCAAATATGCAAGCCTCTTTATCCCCATTACATCCTCATCGGTCTCTGTTGGAAGTCCTATCATGAAATATAGCTTTACTCTTGACCAGCCCTCCTTAAATGCCATAGTGACTGCAGTCTCAAGATCTTCTTCACTTACTCCCTTGTTTATTACATCTCTCAGCCTTTGGCTGCCTGCTTCAGGGGCAAAAGTAAGTCCGGATTTCCTTACCTTTTCTATCTCCTTTAATACTTCCATGCTAACTGAGTTTAAACGAAGTGAAGGTAAAGACACTCCTACCTTTTTATCGGCATGCTTCTCAAGTAGACTTGAAACAAGCATTTGCAGCTGCGAATAATCGCAGGAGCTGAGTGAGGAAAGTGAAATGGTTTCATATCCAGTTGACTCTACAAGCTTTTCTGATAACTCCAATAAACGGTCAACTGATTTTTCACGAATTGGTCTATAAATCATCCCTGCTTGGCAAAATCTACAGCCATGCGTACACCCTCTGAAGATCTCCATCGATATCCTGTCATGAACAGTTTCCAGGTATGGAACTATCATGCTTTCCGGAGAAAACATGGTGTCCAGGTCTCTTATCATTCGCTTTTCTATGATTTCTGGTATACCATCTAAAAGCTTCTTTCTTCCGCTTACTGTACCATCATCATTATAGGTCTCCGAGTATAGTGAAGGTACATAAACACCCTGGATCCTTCTTGCAGCATCAATGAGGAATGCTTTTCTTTCAAATCCTTCCTTTTTATGCTCTTTATACAAATCCAATAGTTCAAGAGTTACTTCTTCTCCTTCTCCAATCACAAATATATCTATGAACTGCCAAAGAGGCTCAGGATTGTACGCACAAGGACCGCCTGCCACGACTATAGTATCGCCTTCCTTCCTATCTCTTGAGAGTACAGGAATGCCGGAAAGGTCAAGTATGTTGAGTATGTTTGTGTAGCTCATCTCATATTGAAGAGTAAATCCCAGAAAATCAAAGTTTTTTACCTCCTCTTTGCTTTCCAGCGTAAAAAGAGGCAGCATTTCTGACCTCATTTGCTCTTCCATATCGACCCAGGGCGCAAAGGCTCTCTCACAAACCATATCATCTTCCTTGTTTATGAGATTGTAAAGTATATGCATGCCAAGATGTGACATCCCGACCTCGTAGACATCCGGGAATGAGAAAACAAACTTCACAGCTGCTTTGCTCAGGTCTTTTTTTATTGAATTTTGTTCCATACCAATATACCTGGCAGGCTTCTCTACCTTCATTAAAACTTTATCCAGCTTATATTTATCTATCATCTGATTCACCTTTCATCTATTCTTCAATATAATATTACCATTGCTTAAGTATATATCAAAGACATTCCTTTTCACCTTCCCGCATAAAAAAGCTCTAACCAAGGTTAGAGCTTTTTTCTACTTCTTTTTCTCCTTAACTTTCACTATTGGAATGTTTGCCACCAATGCTGATACAGGTGATGAATTCCCATCCTTTTTCATTTTGGTCATCTTTATATCGATCTCCGCCTCATCTATTTCAGCATACTGGGAAATAACTTTGACTATATCAGTCTTTATCATTTCCAAAAATCTAGGAGACAAGTCGGCTCGGTCATGTACCAACACAAGCTTCAATCTTTCTTTAGCGACATTTTTGCTTTTTTCCTGCTTTCTGGTAAACATTTTGAAAAAATCCAAGCCAATCCCCCCTTATTTACCGAATATAAGTTTAAGTACCTTGCTGAACTTACTTTCGTCGTTTGCTTCCAGGTTCAGTAGTTCTACCTCTTCACCAGTTATCCTTCTTACAATGTTCCTATAAGCTTTTCCTGAAAGGGCTTTATCATCCATAACGACCGGTTCGCCCTTATTGGTTGATATTACTATCGATTCATCATCTGGAACTATTCCTAAAAGATCTATTGCAAGAATATCCAATATATCGTCTATGCTCATCATGTCTCCACGTTTTACCATGTCGGTTCTTATTCTGTTGATTATAAGGGTTGGGTCGTGAAGCTCCTTTGCTTCCAGTATCCCGATTACTCTGTCTGCATCTCTTACTGCTGATATTTCGGGAGTTGTTACAATTACTGCTCTGTCAGCACCAGCAATAGAGTATTGGAAGCCTTGCTCTATTCCCGCTGGAGAATCTATAATTACATAATCATAATTCTTCTTTAGCTCGTTAACAAGCTCAACCATTTGCTCCGGTTTTACTGCAGTCTTGTCCTTTGTCTGTGCTGCAGGCAGCAGAAACAGTTTTTCATGTCTCTTGTCCTTGATTAACGCTTGCTTTAGTCTGCAATTCTTCTCAACAACATCCACGATATCGTAAACTATTCTGTTTTCGAGCCCCATTACTACGTCGAGGTTTCTAAGTCCAATGTCAGCATCAAGAACTACAACTGAATATCCCAACATTGCCAAACCTGTACCTAAGTTGGCACTGGTAGTTGTTTTCCCAACGCCTCCTTTTCCGGAAGTTACAACAATCGCTGTACCCATTTTTTCGTTGTCCATTTATTTTCCTCCCTTTTATTTGTTTGGCAAATAAGGCTCTATTACCACTTCACCATCAACAATCCTTGCAATTTCAGGATACTTATACTGAGTGTCATCCTCAGGTGGTCTTACTATAAGATCTGCTATTCTGAGCTGTGTTGGAAGTAAGCTATATGCGGCCACGACAGCCTTTGTATTCCCGCCTACACCCGCATGTGCCAGCCCTTTAAGCGATCCGAGGACAACAATATTTCCCTTGGCTTTAAGTTGCGCACCAGGATTGACGTCTCCAATTACTATGATATTACCGTTAAAGGCAATCTCCTGTCCTGATCGAAGGGTTCCATGAACAAATTTAGAGAGACCTTCCTCTGCTTCAAATACGTTTGTCTTTGAAGGTTCCAGCTTTTCTTCCTCAGCTGCAGGTACTGCTATACCTGGAATGTCTACTTTGAAATCGTACTTATACTTCAAAATAAGCATAAGCTCCAGCTTATTTTCAGGAGAAAGCTCATCACCTCTTACCTCAATCAGCTTACCACCCTTAAAAAATTCACCAGCCTTCGTTATCTTATCATGAAGCGCTGTTGTCAAGGAGTCAAGATCATTTCCCCTTACTTCGATATACATCCCATCTGCCATGCCCTTAATTGATACTAAATCGTTCTTCATTGGCTACCTCCGTCAAAACATCCTTGTCACTATTTTACTAGTTATTGAGTAAAAAATCTATAGCTGCAGCAATTATGTTTCAGTCAAGTATTAGTTTTCCTTCGACAGGCAATGATGTCTGTACCTCAGGTGTGTTCAATCCAAGATATTGTGCTATTATATCCCTGACCATTGGAGCTGCGTAGCCACCGCTTCCCCCTTGGAAAATGACTGCAGCCACTGCAATTTCAGGTTCTTCAAAGGGTGCAAACCCAACAAACCAAGCAAAGTCATCATAGGTATCACCTGTCGATGGATTTATTCCGCTTCTTTCAGCTGTTCCTGTCTTTACGCCAACCTCAATAGGAAAACCTGCGAATACTCTCCTGGCAGTACCATCCTCAGCAACCATTTGCATACCTTTCTTTACGTGGTTAAGATTCTCATAATTTTTAAGTTCTATGAGTGAACCCTCGGCTCTGTGTTCATATAGTACAGCAGAATTGCTGTAGTCTCTAATGGATTCAATAAGCGTTACCTTATTGAGATAACCTCCATTCGCTATTGTAGCAACATAGTTTGCCATTTGGATTGGGGTGTATGCACTCTGACCCTGACCTATAGTAACGTTCAAGGTATCAGCTATGTTCCACCCAGCTTGATTTAAGTAGGTATACTTTATTTTATCTGCGAGTCCTTCCCGTTCACCTGGCAATCTTAACTCAGGTTCAATGCCCATCTCAGTCAATCTTCTGACAACCTCTCCTCTGGTCATGGGAGTTTCCATATCGGTCCAGGAGATTATTTCATTTATAGCTGTCTCGATGTCCTCCGCGGTCAAGTCTTTGTCTGCCATTATATATCCTGAAATCGTTCTTTGCAGCATTTGCTTTAACAAGTACTTCGTTGTAATAATTTTTCTCTGTGGGTCAGGTACTCCTCCTGAAACCTCTGCAGGAACATTGATCTCTATTCCTGTTTTATCATTCAAACCAAGCTTCTTGGAGGTTTCTACAATATCTTCTATCTCAAGCTTCACTCCAATATTCTGACCTGTGCGTTGATTTCTTCCCAATGCCAGGGTGTAGAAATAATAATTGCAGGAATCTCTTAATGCCTCATAAAAGTTCTCATACCCATGTGTGCCTCCGGTTGATGTGTAAATAAGGCAATGGAAGTTTTTATTTCCGACAGTAACATAACCCATATCTCTTATTCTAAGAAGTGGGTTCAAACCTTTTTCCAACGCAGCCAGTCCTGTTACCATTTTGAATGTTGATCCAGGTTGGATTGCCGTCTGAGTCGCAATATTATAAAGAGGTCTTGGTGCAAGTGGATTTTCTGAGTCTTCCGGGAACAGACTCAACCAGTCAGGATTGCTTATGCCTGTGGAAAACAGATTTGGATCGTAAGCCGGGTAACTCGCCATAGCTAAGGTTTCTCCGGTTTTTACATCTATTACTACAACTGCGCCTGATGTAGCATTGATGTATGGTCTATTTTTTCTTCTCTGGATCCCGAATGTATAATTTCCCCATTGGCTCTCATAGGTTCCACCTTTACTCAGCTGATCAAGTGTCTTTTCAAGAGCCTCCTCAGCTACCTGTTGAAGCTTGAGATCAAGTGTCAAATAGAGAGTATTCCCTGGTATAGGCTTGATCTCCTCCAAGACATTGGTGGTATTCCCAATTACGTCGACCTCTACTTTTTTGACTCCGCTTTGTCCTCGCAGATGCAGCTCAAAGCTTTCTTCAATACCTGTTTTACCAATCAGAGTTCCCGGGGAATAGCCTTCGTTTCTAATATACTTCTCTATCTCGTTAGGTTGACTAATTTTCCCGATATAGCCCAATACGTGTGCAGCCGTAGATCCCTCCGGATAATATCGGACAGGTTCAATGGAAACCTTGATACCAGGAGCTTGTGAAAGTTCTTCTTCAATTTTAGCTACTGTGGAATCCTTGATTCCATAAGCTACGTTTATAGGTTGATATGCAAGGTATCCTTGAATGGTCAACTGATTTAATAACCCAAGTACAGCGATGGACTCATATTCGCTAAGGTTCTCAGGGATACTGTTCTTTTGCTTGAGTTCCTTAAATATATCCTCGAGTTTCGAAGTTTGATCTGCGCGGGCTCCAGAATACCAATTGTTCAAATTATTTATATGGACGTATTCGATTTCGCCACTTACTGATATTCTTGGATTAACGCCATCTGATATCAGTTTTGCTTGGGCTTGATATAATATTTTAGGATCTGTTATGAATTTTTCAAGTACTCCGCTTTCTGCTGCTTCGTTTATTAGAATTTGCACCGGCTGGGGAGATATTATGGAGCTCTCACCTGATATGCTTAACAGGACGTCCTCGCGATCTTCATTAATTTGCAGGTTTACAGCTGATTCTATACCCTCAGCCTTAAGCATATCTATCAGTATCTGTGCGGGGATAAGCCTTTCACCTGTTTCTTCACCTGTTGTTATGATTTTTTGCAGAAATGACTCAAGGGATACCTCAGTAAATAAATTGACGAAGTCCTGCTTTGCAGTCGTATTCATTGTCACAAATGGGAATTGCTTCATAAGTGATATTTTTTGATTTAAATAATCAGTTTGAAACGACAACGAGTATGGTTTTAGAATAACTCCTGCTTCTAAGCCTTTCTCTTTCAATAATCCATAAGACAGCTCTCTGGCTATTGGGTGGTCGATCATCTTTCTTACAAGAGTTCTGTCACTTCCAAGAATCTGTGCAACCTTTTCTAGAGATCCATCTTCCGGAGAATCGTAGCTAAGACCTTCTGTCGATATTCCTCTGTCTGCAATTGCATCAAGGGCTCTCTTATACATATCGAGTTGAAAATGCTCCTTGTAAGGCTTCTGAAGCTGCTTTCCCATAAGCTCAATTAAAAGTCCATTTTCTATAAGAGCAGTAATCACTGTGTCCTCTGGTGAAAGCTCGCTAGCCATGTAGAGGTCGATGCTCTCATATTCGAAAATACTCAGTTGAATGGGATAATCGTTGATATAGGGAACCCCATCTTCCTCCAAGAAACGGACCAACCTAATAAGATAGCTGTTTCTAAGCTCCTTGTCCTTTATGTTAAGCTCATCCTTAAGTAGCTGCACTGTAAAGCTGGGAACATTACCGGCCAGAAGTCTGCCATATCTATCCCTTATTTCCCCTCTAGGAGCTGTGGTAAATACCTCCTTGACTCTCTTATTGTCGCTTAAGTCACGGTAGTAATCTCCTTGAGCAAGTGTCAATGTAGCAAGCTTAAAGATTAAAGCCATCATTATAAGAGCAAGTAAGGATATCATTAAATTATATCGGTTGAATATTTTCTCACTAAGCTTCATTTGATCACCTTTTATTAAACCTTATCTGCGGTCTGGAAAATATCTTCCTGAAAAGCATGTATGTTAGTAAAGCAGCTATCCCATTAAGGATAAGTTCGAAGGAAAATATGCTCTTTACTGCATATTCAAGAGTGACATTACGGGAAGCAAAATACATGAACATAGCAAACAGGGCATTGTAGAAAACAGTGCCCAACAATGTAAATATAACAGGATTCACTGCATTTTCCTTTGCAAATGAATCAGCAGCTATACCGGTAATGTAGCCAATTAGAAATAGAATCAAGGAGCTTATTCCTATTGTCATGGAAAACATTATATCCATTATGAGTCCGGAAATAAGTCCTACTACCCCGCCGTAAATCCTTCCTCTGGAAAGCGCGATAACAACGACTATTGCCAAGGTTGTATTTGGAATTGCACCAAACACTTTAAAACCTGGAAGTATTACGGATTGGAGTATAATATTCAGTATCAAGGTCATACCGACCAAAAATGTTGTCAATAGGATCCCTCTTCCTGATTATTAATTATAAATACATTGTACAGCTTTCTAAAATCAAGTGCTGGCTCAATTACGAGTCTTTTTGTAAGCTCCTCCTGATCCCCTATGATCTCAGATACCTCTCCAATGTAAATATCCTTTGAATATATCCCTCCAAGTCCTGAGGTGTAAAGCTGGTCTCCTTCAATTACATCAGCTGTGTAATCAAATAGATAGCCCTCAAGTAGACCATCCACACTTCCTGAAACGATCCCACCATCTTGTGTCCTTATTATTTTAAAAGATGTGCTGTTAAGTTCATCTATCAGTGACACTACCTTTGACCAATTGTCACCTGTATCGACTACTCTCCCAACAAGACACTCGATGTAAACATCCTTTTCAATCTCTATACCCTGGACAACCGTATCTCCTTTTGATATTCCGTCTTTACTGCCTTTATCTATTATGAATTGATCAAACCAGTTTCCTGGCTCCTTCGCAATTATCCTTGCCTTAATTAGATCATATGGTGAATTCTCAGTAAGCATCTGCTCCCGTTTTAAGTAGTCAGCCTTACCAATTATATTCTGAAGATCTCTGTTTTCACTTTCCAGCTGCTTTATCCTCGCATGCAGGACCCCATTCTCTTCTTTGGCATCAAAAACATCTCCGATCGATGTGAAAAATCCACTTACCCTGTTTTGAATAACTGAAGAAAAGCTTATAACAGGACGCAGAAGCTTCCCGATCAGATTTTCCGAACGAGATATGCTGAGTCTTTCCCTTGCTGTATATCCAATTATTACAATAAGAATGATAGCAACTGTTGCCACTATCATTCTTTCTTTGTATTTTTTAAAAAAATACATGCCAAATCACTACCCTATCTGCGATATTTGGTTGAGGTTTTTTTCAATATCTCAATACTTTCAAGTGCCTTTCCTGTCCCTAAAGCCACACAATCCAGAGGACTATCTGCAACTCTTACAGGAATTCCAGTTTCTATAGTCACAAGCTTATCCAGGTTATGAAGCAATGCTCCTCCTCCTGTCAGGACTATCCCCATCTCCATGACATCTGAGGAAAGCTCGGGAGGAGTCTTCTCCAAGGTGGACTTTATTGCATCTATGATATTGTTCACAGGCTCTCTTAGAGCCTCATTTATCTCTCTTGAAGATATTGAGATGGTTTTTGGGAGTCCGCTCACAAGGTCTCTTCCTCTGATGTCCATTGAACCAAGTTCATTGCTGTCCATAGCCGACCCAATTTCAATTTTGACTTCCTCTGCAGTTCTCTCACCTATCATAAGACTGTATTCCTTCTTAACGTAGTTCACGATATAATTATCCAGTTCATCTCCACC
>DAIPJA010000027.1:0-15402 GCA_036770525.1 Gudongella sp.
TGGTATAACAGAAACTGACATAATGCTTGCATCAGCTTCAAATGCAATCGTAATCGGGTTCAATGTCAGACCAAATCTCAATGCGATCGAGGTTGCCAAGAAAGAGAATGTCGATGTAAGGACCTATAGAATTATATACGAGGCAATAGAGGATATTCAGGCAGCTGTAAAGGGAATGCATGCACCGAAGATAGTTGAAGAAGTACTTGGAAGAGCTCAGGTAAGGGCTACCTTCAGGCTTCCAAATGGAAATACTATCGCTGGGATCTATGTGGTCAGTGGGAAATTAACAAGAAATGCAAAAATTAGACTTCTAAGAGATGACGTCGTAATTTACGATGGCTCAGTGTCATCCCTTAAGAGGTTCAAAGATGATGCAAGAGAAGTGCTGACAGGCTTTGAAGCCGGACTTGGTCTCGACAATTTCAACGACATCAAGGAAGGTGATAACCTTGAGGCTTATCTAATGAAGGAAGTAGAAATAGATTAGAGGTGTGATAAATGAACGACAAGAGGATCAACCGGATCTCTGAGGAAGTTAGAAGGGTCGTTTCAGATCTTTTGTTAAGTGAAATAAAGGATCCAAGAATAAGTGGGATGCCTAGTGTTAATAGAGTAAATGTTACGAAGGACTTAAAATTTGCAAAGATATATATATCTGTTTTAGGCAATGAGGAAGAAAAAGCAAATACAATTAAGGGGCTGGAAAGTGCCAAAGGCTTTATCAGAAAAGAGATTGGCAAGCGTATAGATCTCAGACATGTTCCCGAACCTTTGTTTTATCTTGACGAAACCATTGAACATGCTATCCATATGTCAAAGTTGATCGATGAGGTCAATAAAGATATACATGAAAGAGAAGCTGATAGCGATGAACAGTGAAAAAGATGAGTTATTAAAGGCAATAGGTAACAGCGATTATATTGCAGTTGTTTCGCATATTAATCCCGACGGAGACAATCTAGGCTCAGTATTGGGCTTGGGTATGTCTCTTGTCCAATTAGGCAAGAAGGTTGATTTCATAAAGCCTGATATCATTCCCGATGACTACAATTTTCTACCGGGAATTGAAAGACTTTCAGGATACGGAGAATTAAGAGATAAACTGGATTTATTGATCGTTCTAGACTGCAGCGATCCAACCAGACTTGGTGAGAACCAAAAACTTATTGATGTTGCCAAAATCGTTGTAAATGTAGACCACCATGTTAGCAATACTATGTTTGGTGATATTTTACTGGTTGATCCCAAGGCATCATCAACTGGGGAGCTTGTTTTCGATATAATTGAGGATCTTAACCTGCCAATTGATGAAGAAATAGCAACCTGCTTGTATACTGCAATTACTACAGACACCGGCAGATTCTCATATCAGAGCGTAACTGCCAGTACTCACAGGATTGCTGCTAGCTTGTATGAACTTGGTATCAATGGTTATGAAATAAATAGAAGACTGTATCAGACAAGGAGTCTCAAACGTACCAGATTGTTTTCGAGGGCAATGGCAGAAATGGAGCTTATGTTTGAGGGCAAGGGAGCTGTTGTAAAAATTTCCAGGAGAATGCTTGAGGAAACTGGTGCTTCCATGGAGGATACTGAAGGGATAGTTGAATTCCTAAGAGACACAGAATCAGTTGAAGCAGCATGTATATTGAAAGAAATGGATGAAAACCTTATAAAGGCTAGCATCAGGACAAAGGATCCGATCGATGCCAATAAAATATGCGGAGCATTTGGCGGAGGCGGCCATATCAGAGCATCTGGGTGCACTATCTCTGCAACATTGGATGAAGCAGCTGCACTGATTTCTGACGAGATTAAAAGACACATAGAATGACAGGTGATCTTGTGGATGGAGTTGTTAATTTCTTTAAACCTGCAGGGATGACCTCCCACGATGCAGTGTACTTTTTCAGAAAACTATTAGGCATAAAAAAAATCGGACATACTGGCACTCTTGATCCAATGGCTTCAGGAGTACTACCAGTTTGCATTGGGAAAGGCACCAGAATAGCAGAGTACCTTACTGACACCAGAAAAGAATACATCGGAGAGCTAACACTGGGATCAAAGACAGATACTCTGGATTCAACTGGAACTGTGTTGGATTCATCAGAAATAACAGTTGATGAGTCAAATATCAATCTTGCCTTCAACAACTATAAGGGCAAGATTCATCAGATACCACCAATGTACTCTGCAAGGAAAGTAGAGGGAAAGAAGTTATATGACCTTGCCAGGCAGGGACTCGTAATGGAAAGACAATCGAGAGAGATTGAGATATATGAGATGGAGATCCTTCGTATTCTGGAAAATCAGAGGATAATTTTCAGGACCATGTGTTCAAAAGGGACATATATAAGAACTATTTGCGATGATATCGGAGATGCTTTGGGGACATTTGGCCACATGAGCTTCCTTATGAGAACTCAGGCTGGAGGTTTTTTAATCAATGATTCGCTGGGTATTGAGATCCTGAAGGGCCTTAACAGAGAAGATTTAGAAAAAATAATAACCCCAATGGATAAGGCGTTATCACATCTGAAAGCTGTGGAGCTTGATAGTGACAGATTTGATAAGCTAGTAAATGGGCTTACCTCAAGGGTAAGTTCAAGATATAATGATTATCCAAGGTTCACACCGTTAAGAGTGTATTCGGGTAAAAAGTTTGTTGGTATAGGAATACTTTCGGGAGACGGAAGAGATTTCTCATTGAAAATGGAAAAGGTGCTTGCAAGGTGACTACTATGAAAATAATCAATGTGGACAATACTAATGAAACCATATTCAATACAGCTATTGCATTAGGAAACTTTGATGGAGTCCATATCGGGCATCAAAAGCTGATCGAAATAATGCTGGAGCAGGCAAAGGAAAAGGATTTGAAGCCTTCCATGCTTATTTTTGAGAACCACACTAAATCCTTCGTCTATGGCAACGGACCAAGACTTCTAAGTACAAATTCTCAAAAAAATGAATTTTTGGAAAAACTAGGTGTACGTAATCTGTACACAATGAAATTTGATGAGCATATTATGAATCTTTCACCCGAAGACTTCGTTAAAGAGATATTGATGAATAAGCTCAACTGCTCACTAGTGGTTGTAGGAACAGACTATCGATTTGGTCATAAGGCCTCTGGAAATGTGGGAATGCTAAGAGACATAGGCAAGAGGCTGGGAATACAAGTCAGGGTTGTTGAGCCTGTCTATTATAAGGATGAAATTGTAAGCAGTACATTAATAAGGCACTTGCTCTCTGAGGGTAACATCAAGGACGCCAATAGGCTTCTTGGCAGACCTTTTGGCATAGTGGGAGAGGTAGTAAACGGGAAGGGTATTGGTAAGAACCTTGGCGTACCCACTGCTAATATGAAACCAGCCTGTAAGTATGTAGTCCCAAGGAAAGGCGTATATAGAACGATCACCCGAGTAAACGGCAGGTATTACCCTAGTGCCACAAATGTAGGCACAAATCCAACCTTTAGCGAACAGGAGTTAAAGGTGGAAACATTTATCCTTGACTTTGATCAGTCTATTTATGGGCTTGAAATTGAGGTATTCTTCATGGAGTATATAAGGCCTGAAATGAAATTTGACAATGCTGAGGATCTGAAGAGAAAAATGCAAGAGGATATAGCTTATGTCAGATCAAAATCCAATTTACAATTGATATGACTTGTGATATAATTTCTGTGTTAAGGAGTACCGTTGCTGAGCTTTTCGTACCTCGGCGAGTGCGCGGCAATCGGTGGACAAATATTTTTGGAGGTGCAATAAATGTTAAACAAGATCGAAAAGGATCAAATCATCGAGCAGTACAAAATGCATGAAGGGGACACTGGCTCTCCAGAGGTTCAAATAGCTCTGCTTACACACAGAATCAATTCAGTTAATGAGCATTTGCAATCCCACAAGAAAGATCATCACTCAAGAAGAGGCCTTCTAAAAATGGTAGGACAAAGAAGAAATCTTCTCAGATATTTGCAGAACAAAGATATTGAGAGATATCGTTCTTTAATTGAGAAACTAGGTATCAGAGGTTAATTAGAGCGGGTTATCCCGCTCTATTAGTTTATTATGCTTAGGTAGTCTTATAAGAGTAAAACAAAGTAGACAAAAATGTATTGACATATAGAAATCAAAAGGAGGTATTTTATGGAGAAAAAATTCCATTATATGCTTGCCGGAAAGGAATTGACAGTAACGATAGGGAAACTGGCCGAACAAGCCAGTGGTGCCTGTATGGTCCAGTATGGTGACACAGTTACTGTAGTTACGGCAACGCAGTCAAAAAAACCAAGAGAAGGCATTGATTTCTTTCCATTAAGCTGTGATTATGAAGAGAAGCTTTATGCTGTTGGAAAGATTCCAGGTGGATTTATCAAGCGAGAAGGAAGACCAAGTGAGAAGGCTATTTTATCTTCACGTTTAATAGACAGACCAATTAGACCATTGTTCCCTGATGGCTTTAGAAATGACGTTCAGGTAGTTGCAACAGTAATGAGCGTAGATCAGGATACAAGTCCTGAAATCGTTGCAATGATAGGGTCTTCTATAGCTTTGTCCATTTCTGATATCCCATTCCAAGGGCCGACGGGTTCAGTACTTGTTGGTTTAATTGATGGACAAATCGTGATTAATCCCAACAGCGAGCAAAGAGAAAGATCTGATCTTCACCTGGTCGTCTCAGGAACAAAGGATGCGATCATGATGGTTGAAGCAGGTGCTCAGTTCGTAACTGAGGAGACAATGCTTAAGGCTATATTGGCAGGTCATGAAGAAATCAAGAGGATTTGTCATTTCATCGACGGAATAGTCGAAGAATGTGGCAAGGAGAAAGTTCATTATCAGCTTTTCAACCCTGATTCAGAGGTAGAATCAAAGGTAAGAGAGCTTGCAACCTTAAAGCTTGCTGAAGCATTGAATACTGTCGATAAAGCTGAGAGAGATAATAAGGTAAGTGCTGTCGAGGAAGAAACAACTGAAGCTGTTCTTGAGATATTCCCCGATAAACAGAAGGATATTGCTGATGTACTTGATAAGATAATAAAGGAGCAGGTTAGAAAGCTTATTACCGAGGAAGGCAAGAGACCCGACAACAGAGGTCTTGATGAAATAAGACCAATCAGTTCGGAAGTAGGGCTGCTCCCAAGGACCCATGGTTCAGGACTTTTCAACAGAGGACAGACTCAAGTCCTTACTATAGCAACACTAGGAGCATCAGGAGACGTTCAGATAATTGATGGTCTTGGTGAAGAGGAATCAAAGAGATATATGCACCACTACAATTTTCCAGCATTTTCAGTGGGGGAAACCAGACCAATGAGAGGCCCTGGGCGAAGAGAAATAGGGCATGGAGCTCTTGCCGAAAGAGCACTGGAACCTGTAATTCCTCCGGAAAGTGAGTTTCCTTACACCCTTAGACTTGTATCAGAGGTACTGAGCTCTAATGGTTCCACATCTCAGGCAAGTGTTTGTGGCAGTACCCTGGCGCTCATGGATGCAGGAGTTCCAATAAAGGCACCAGTAGCTGGAATAGCGATGGGACTAATAAAGAATGAAGATAAGGTAGCCATCCTGACAGACATCCAAGGCTTGGAGGACCATCTAGGAGACATGGACTTCAAGGTTGCAGGGACAAGAGGTGGTATTACTGCAATTCAAATGGACATCAAGATATCCGGTATAGATGAGCCAATCCTTAAGGAAGCTCTTGAAAAAGCCAGGATAGGAAGGTTATATATCCTCGATAAAATGGAAGAGACAATCAAGACTCCTAGGACTGAGCTTTCTCCATATGCACCAAGGATCCACACTCTCCAGATCAATCCTGATAAGATTAGAGACATTATAGGCCCAGGGGGCAAGGTCATCAACAGGATCATAGATGAAACCGGTGTCAAGATAGATATTGAGGACGATGGCAGAGTGGCTATAGTGTCCAATGACGGAGAAGGAGCTAAGAAAGCAATCCAGATGATCATAGATATAGTCAAGGAAGTTGAAGCTGGCGAGATATATACTGGCAAGGTCACAAAAATTATGAACTTTGGAGCTTTTGTTGAAGTGCTTAATGGCAAGGAAGGGCTTGTCCATATTTCACAGCTCGCAAAGGAAAGAGTGAATAAGGTGGAGGACGTAGTCAAGGTTGGCGATGAGATAACCGTTAAAGTAATGGAAATCGATAGTCAGGGAAGAATAAACCTTTCAAGGAAAGTTCTTCTAAAGGACGAACCTCCAAAGGAAAATACTGAAGATAAGTAGAGATGAGACATGAACCGTTTCGGTTCATGTTTATTTCTGTTTAAAACCAGCCGCTAAACTGTTAAAATAGTGGTATAGACTAATTTTTTGGAGGAATAGATGTTTAAAATCAGAACTTTAGATAACGGAATAAGGACCATTATGCAAAGAGTTCCTTATTTAAATTCGATAACTCTTGGCATCATTATTGAAAGTGGATCGTTTTATGAAGACATTAATAATAATGGTGTATCTCATTTTATTGAACACATGCTGTTTAAGGGAACCAAGAACCGCAACGCAAGACAGATTGCTGAAGCAATAGATGATATTGGAGGGCAAATCAATGCTTTCACAAGCAAGGAGCACACATGCTATTATGCAAAGGTGCTTAGCGAGCACATGCCTATTGCTGTTGATGTATTAAGTGATATGCTGAACAACTCTACCTTTGATAATAATGAGATCGAGAAGGAAAAGGGTGTAATAATCGAAGAGATAAACATGTATCAGGACTTCCCGGAGGATCTCGCCTTCGAGCTCTTAAATGAGCTGCTTTATGGCAAAATGAGTTTAGCAATGCCTATATTGGGAACTGAAGAAACTGTAAAATCATTCACAAGGGATCAGATCGTGAAATACTTCTATGAAAAGTATAACCCCAAGAGAATGGTAATAGCAGCTGCAGGAAACCTTGACGAGGAGGAAGCCTATAACTTGCTTAATGAGAAATTTGGAAGCTTTAATACAAATAATATCTCTTTAAGCAATTCTGTATCTCCTTCATACGACTACTCACCAACATTTAAACTTGACGGTTTCATCAAGGATATTGAGCAAATGAATATTTGCCTTGGTTTTACAGGACCATCGACCTATTCGGAGGACATCTTCCCCCTTATGGTTGTAAATAACATACTTGGTGGAACGATGAGTTCAAGATTATTTCAGGAAATCAGGGAGAACCTTGGGCTCGTTTATAATATAGAATCTTCCATAACTTCATATAATGGTGCTGGTATGTTGTCTATCTATCTGGCTCTTAATACCGATCAAGTATATAGGGTTGCAAAGCTATTAAGGTCTGAATTGGCCAGGATAAGACAAGAGTATATTAGTGAAGTCGAGCTTAACAAGTCAAAGGAGCATCTGAAGGGAAGCTATATATTGAGTCTTGAGAGCTCTTTCAATAAAATGTATGAAATGGGCAAGTGTCTTCTTCACGATAAAAAGATAGAGACACCTGAGGATGTAATGAAGCAGATAAACGAAGTTGATATGGATTCAGTCATTAGAGTAATCGACAAATACATCGATTGGAACCATTTGAATATTTCCTATGTAGGCAATGTTAAAAACAAAAGTGCTTTTGAGAAAAAACTTGCTTCTATTCTGATTGAAGGAGAGATGAGCCAATGAATGTAAGGATTGTAAACAAGGGAAGCCTACTCTTGCCTGAGTATAAAACCCCGGGTGCATCCGGGGTGGATCTTATGGCTAATTTGAACGAGCCTGTTGTTCTTAAGCCGCTTGAGAGATACCTTGTCCCAACTGGATTATTCGTAGAGATTCCAGAGGGGTATGAGGCGCAAATAAGAGGCAGGAGTGGTCTTGCAATAAACAGTGGAATATCCCTTGCCAATGGCATAGGAACAATCGACAGTGATTACCGTGGAGAGATAAAGGTCATATTAATAAACCTTGGCACCGAGCCATTTGAGATAAAACACGGCGACAGGATTGCGCAAATGGTGCTTTGCAAGTATGAAAAAATTGATTTTGAACTGGTAGAAGATCTTAATGATACTGAGAGAGGTACGAATGGATTTGGCCACACAGGCTTGTAAGACGTTGTCGACTTATACGGCCAGATTATAATTAATGTTCTCAGATTATGATATAATTAAAATTAACAAGCATTGGGAGGATACATAAATTGAGTTGGTTTGAGGCTATAGTCATGGGAATATTTCAAGGTATAGCAGAGTTTCTGCCAATTAGCAGCTCTGGTCACCTTGCATTATTACAGTACTTATTCGACATAAAGGAAGGAAATCTCTTTTTCACAGAGATGCTGCATTTTGGTACTTTAATTTCCATATTTATCGTGTATTTCAAGGATATTGCAAGAATAATTTATGAGTTTATAGCGCTTATTGGATCGTTAATAAAAGGAAAAAGAGCCCATAAGCTTACCAAGCATCAGTGGTTTGGGCTTATTATCATCATCGGCTCTATTCCTACTGCATTGATTGGCCTGACCTTCAAGGACTTTTTTGAATCTCTTTACACATCAATTATACCAATAGGTGCTGCATTCATAGTGACTGGATTTTTACTATGGATCGCTGAGAAAAAAGGAAACGAAGGTAAGGATGTGAAGGATGTAAAATTGCTTGATGCCATTCTTATAGGGATTTTTCAGGGGATTGCAATTATACCCGGTATATCAAGATCTGGTTCGACGATAGTAGGCGGGCTATTCAGAGGTTTGAAAAAACCAGTTGCGACTGAATTTTCATTTTTACTAGCTTTACCCGCAACATTTGGAGCATTTTTATTAGGCATGAAGGACGTAGCTGAAGGAGGAGGTGCCTTTATCAACGGACCATTGGTTCTTGGTGTAGCACTCTCTGCCGTAACTGGTGTCTTTGCAATAAAGGCTCTGATAAAACTCTTAAATAATAATAAACTCAAGTATTTCTCATACTATCTTTGGGTTCTTGGAATATTGACGATCGTTATGGGATTTGTAAACAATTAGAGGTGACATTATGAGGAAAAAGGCTAAGCCCAAAGACAATAGCATAAAAACAAAAAAAGCAACCGTTGATAAATTAGGCTTGGACATTATTGGTATACTCGTCATAGGCGTAGGAGTTGTCATGCTGTTCAGTCTGTTCAGCTTGAAAATGGGTATTATTGGAGAGATAATTAATGGCACTACCTTCTCGTTGATGGGCTTTGGGGGATACTTTTTTCCTCTATTTATAATTGGATCAGGAATAATACTGTTGATGGAAAGATTTGACAAGATCCAGCTTAGAATACTTATAGCATTGATTATTATTTTCTTAAGCTTCCTTATAGTTCTCGATGGAATAAACATGGATTCTTCAAGCCTTGTTGACAGGATAAAATCAGGTCTGGAACTGTCCCGTGCCAATAGAGGAGGAGGAGTTCTAGGAAGCTTCTTCGGCTTTTTCTTTTATAAACTCTTTGGTTCCGTCGGCACTTATGTAGTACTGGCCTTTTCAATAACGGCCAGCTTATTAATAATCACAAACCTTACAGTAAAGGAAGCATTTAAGAAAGCCAAGAGTATAAAGGTAATAAAGCCTGTTGAGCAAGTTAAGGAGATAACAGCAAAAAAACAGGCTACTGTAAATCCGGAGCGATTTCTGGAAGATAAGACTGAGGTAATAAGAATTAGCGATTACACGAAAAACCAACAACATCCAGATGGTATTGAGAAAGAAAAGAAAGAATCACTACCAAAAATACCAAAGGAGCAACTTGTTAAGGAAGCTCAGACTATAGACTCGGAAATAAAGGAAAAACAAGAAAAAGTCGTAAAGATTTATTACAAGACACCGCCAATTAGTTTGCTTCAGTCCCCAGCTGCAAAGTCGGAAGGGAACAACAGGAAAGACATCCTGAATAATGCGAGAATAATTGAAGAAACAATGAGAAACTTCGGTATAGAGGCCACAGTTTCACACATAAACGTCGGGCCTACAATTACATGCTATGAACTTTCACCTGCCCCTGGGATCAAGCTAAGCAGGATCGTATCACTGTCAGACAATATTTCCCTTAGCCTTGCGTCATCTGATATCAGGATAGAGGCTCCCATTCCAGGAAAAGCAGCAGTAGGTATTGAGGTACCAAATAAGACAAAAGATATGGTATTATTCAAGGAATTGATCCAATCGAAGGAGTTTGCCGATTCAAAGTCAGATATCCCTCTTGTTCTTGGAAAAGATATAACTGGAAATGTTGTAATTTCGACCATTGATAAAATGCCTCATCTTTTGATTGCTGGTGCCACCGGCTCCGGGAAGAGCGTTTGTATAAATACAATAATTATGGGACTGCTCTATAAAAGCTCACCTGAAGATCTGAAAATGCTTTTGATCGACCCGAAGGTAGTAGAGCTGAGTGTATATAATGGTATCCCTCATTTGCTCATACCGGTTGTCACTGATGCTAAAAAATCGGCTTTTGCTCTCAACTGGGCAGTAGGAGAGATGGAGAGGCGTTATAAACTCTTTGCAAAGAGCAATGTCAGAGACATCCAATCATATAATGATAAGCATTCAACCGATGGGGATAAGTTGCCTAAGATACTTATAATAATTGATGAGCTAGCGGACCTTATGATGGTTGCAGCTCAGGAGATAGAGGATTATATTGCCCGCCTTGCCCAAATGGCAAGAGCTGCCGGTATGTATCTCATCGTGGCAACTCAGAGACCATCTGTGGATGTCATAACTGGAACGATAAAAGCTAATATACCTTCAAGAGTCAGTTTTGCAGTATCTTCGCAGGTTGATTCCAGAACTATCCTGGATATGGCTGGTGCAGAGAAGCTTCTTGGTCAGGGCGATATGCTGTTTTATCCATCGAGCTATTCCAAGCCTGTAAGGCTCCAAGGTGCATTTATTTCCAATAACGAGGTTGAGAAGGTAGTTGGATACCTTCAGGAGCAAAATATGTCCAATTATGATGAAGACATCCTGGATGTAGTTCAGAATGCAAAACATGTTAGCTATGATGAAGGAGACGACCTTCTGCCTGAAGCTATTAAGCTAGTAGTTGCAGAGGGGGTAGCATCGATATCGCTATTACAGCGAAAGCTAAAGATTGGATACGCACGAGCTGCAAGACTTATTGACGATATGGAGGAAAGAGGGGTCGTTGGAGGCTACGAAGGTAGCAAACCAAGAAAGGTCTTAATAACTGAAACAGAACTTGAAGATTGGGAGAGTGCAGATGAGTAGAAAGAAAGTAAACATAGTAACATTGGGGTGCTCTAAGAATGAGGTTGATTCTGAGCTAATGCAGGGAATACTTGATAAAAGAAGCTTTGAATACGTAAGCGAACCTGAAGAAGCTAATATTATTATTGTGAATACCTGCGGCTTCATTGAGGCAGCTAAAGAAGAATCTATAGATACCATTTTATCTATGGCACAATATAAAGTAGATGGCAGCTGTGAAGGACTGATTTTAGCGGGTTGTATGGCACAGCGTTATTCTAAGGAGCTTTTAGAGGAGCTGCCAGAGGTAGACGCAGTAATAGGAACCGGTAATATTAAGAATCTCAACAGGGTTCTTGAAGGAATAAAGAAGGGTGAAAGGATAATTTCAACTGATAATATTGACTCAGAATACCTCGAAAATGTAGAGAGGGAAGTAACTAACCCAGTTGCATATGTTAGGATATCAGAGGGCTGTGACAATCTCTGCACCTACTGTATAATCCCACAGCTTAGGGGGAGACACAGGAGCAGAAGGATTGAAGACATAATTGAAGAAGCCACTGGTTTAGCTGAAAAAGGCGTTCGGGAGATAATACTCATTGCACAGAATACATCTGATTATGGAATAGATCTTTACAATGAGTATAAATTGGGATATCTTCTGGACAAGCTGAATTCTGTGGAGGGTGTTGAACTCATTAGGCTGCTTTATGTTTATCCTGACAATATAAACGATGAGCTTATAGATAGTATGAAAAGAAATACTAAAGTTGCCAAGTACCTAGATATACCTCTTCAGCATGCAAGTGACAGAATACTTAAGCTTATGAACAGAAGGACTACAAGAAGGGAAATCACTGATACAATAACAAAACTTAGAAACAAATTGCCGGGTTTAATTCTCAGGACAACCTTTATCGTTGGCTTCCCAGGAGAAACTGAGGAAGATTTCAATGAGCTATGCGATTTTGTAGAAGAAGTTAGATTTGATAAGCTTGGTGTCTTTGCTTACTCACGTGAAGAGGGCACACCTGCATTCTCATTACCTAACCAAATCGAGGATGCAATAAAGGAGCAACGCAGAGAGAGGATCATGGAGCTTCAAATGAAAATATCTGAAGAGCTTATGAGTAGCAAAGTAGGAAATTTATATGATGTTATGATCGAGGAGATTGCTGAAGAAGGACTATATGTCGGAAGAAGCTATATGGATAGCCCTGAAATAGATGGAGTATTTTATGTAAAGAGCAATAGAGAGCTGGAGTTGGGGGAAATAGTTAAGGCTCAGGCAGTTGAGTACTTGGAATATGATTTGATTGGAGAGCTTAGAGATGAATCTTGCTAATAAAATTACTATCTTAAGGGTTTTGCTGGTACCTGTATTTGTAGTCGTATTTTATCTCGATTTGTCCTTCAGCAATTATCTGGCAGCAGCCATATTTATAATAGCTTCATTTACTGATGCCCTTGATGGCCACATTGCTAGGTCCAGAAACCTTATCACGAATTTCGGAAAGTTTGCAGATCCTCTTGCAGATAAAGTATTGGCAGCGGCAGCCCTTATAGTACTCGTAGGTGCTGGTAAGGTACCAGCCTGGGTGGTGATTGTAATAATTGCCAGAGAGTTTGCAATAAGCGGATTCAGAATAATAGCAGCCTCTGAGGGCATTACCATAGCTGCAAGCAAGTGGGGAAAGGCTAAAACCATATCTCAACTCACAGCAATAATTCTGCTTCTGTTGAATAACTTTCCATTTACTTATCTCGGTATACCTATGGATGTCATTATACTCTATCTTGCACTCGTATTGACTATAATATCTGGTGCTGACTATATTATTAAGAATTATCATATTCTCAGTTCAGGAGACAGGTAGGAGGAAGAGAATGATTACGGAGATAATCGCTGTGGGGACTGAAATAACGCTGGGAAGTATAGTAAACACCAATGCAGTCTATCTTTCAAAACGTCTCTCAGAGATGGGCTTGGAGGTTTGCTATCACACATCAGTAGACGATGACCCAGTCAGACTGTCCAATGTTTTTTCGATTGCAGTCGACAGATCAGATTTAATAATTCTAACCGGGGGGCTTGGACCAACTGAGGATGATTTAACTAAAGAGACTATTGCACAGGTGTTAGGTCGAAAAATGATTTCTGATATCTCTGTTGAGGAGCAGATCAAGAATATTTTCACTTACTCCAATAGACCTATGCCATCGAATAATCTGAAACAAGCCAGAAAACCTGAGGGAACAGAATTCATACCTAATCTTAAGGGTACAGCACCAGGTATATTTATAAAGCATGAGGGAAAACTTATAGTACTCCTTCCTGGTCCACCTCGGGAAATGATCCCTATGTTTGAGGACTATGTAACAGAATTGATCAAGGGCGACCTACATATTGCAATACGCTCAATAAACACAATAGGCTTAGGGGAATCTGCTCTGGAAGAGATCATAAGAGAAATGGATATCAATATTCCTGACTTTACTGTTAATACCTACGCAAGTCTGGGGACTGTCGAAATAAAGATCGTAGGAAAGGGATATGATAAGGAAATACTTGAGCGTAATTCAAAAATTCTGATAGAAAGACTGTCAAAAAGGCTGGGTGACAGTATCTATGGATTTGACAATATCACAATCGAAGAGGCTGTACTCAATAAGCTTGAGGATAAAAATCTCAACCTTGCAGTTGCAGAGTCTGTAACTGGAGGCGAAATTTCAAGGCGTATTATCAAAATTCCTGGAGCCTCAAAGCATTTCATATCCGGTATAATCGCCTATTCCGAAGCATCTAAAGTAAGATATCTTGATGTAAGTGAAAATACGCTCGAAAAATACGGCGCTGTAAGTTCGGAAACTGCAGCTGAAATGGCTAGAGGTCTTTTAAATTGTGACGGTGTTGACATTGCAGTATCTACCACAGGCTTTGCTGGACCTTCCACAGGCGAAGGAAAACCGATAGGACTAGTGTATATTTGTGTAGCAGACAAGACAAGAGTGGAGATTTTTGAAAGGATCTTTACAGGTGACAGGCCGGCAATACAGGATAGAGCTGCTAGCCTTGCACTGGCTAATTTGCACAAATTTTTGAATAATCCGTTGACTAGATGTTGTCAATAGTGTAACATTAACATATAGAACTAATGTTCGAGACACAGAAAGGGGTGAATCCAGTTTAACTGGAATTATTATGGCAGACATCAATGAAAGAAAGAAGGCTCTTGACCTGGCATTAAGCCAAATCGAAAAGCAATTTGGAAAAGGCTCAATAATGAAACTTGGAGAAGGCACTCAAATGAACATGGAGTACATATCCACAGGATCTCTTGATCTGGATATTGCACTTGGAATAGGCGGTGTACCAAGAGGCAGAATAATCGAAATATATGGGCCTGAATCATCTGGTAAGACTACCATAGCCCTGCATGTTATTGCTGAGGCACAAAAAAATGGCGGGATAGCAGCTTTCATAGACGCAGAGCATGCTCTTGACCCTGGATATGCAAAAAAACTGGGAGTTGACATCGAGAATCTGGTAATCTCACAACCAGATACCGGGGAGCAGGCACTTGAAATAACAGAAGCACTAGTTAGGAGCAGTGCAGTGGATGTCGTTGTCGTAGACTCTGTGGCAGCTCTCGTCCCGAGAGCAGAGATTGAAGGAGATATGGGAGATTCACACGTAGGACTTCAAGCTAGGCTTATGTCCCAAGCCCTAAGAAAGCTTGCCGGTGCTATTAGTAAATCAAATACGACTTGTATTTTCATCAATCAGCTTAGGGAAAAGGTTGGGGTAATGTTTGGAAATCCAGAGACGACCTCAGGAGGAAGAGCACTAAAATTTTATGCCAGTGTTCGTCTTGATGTCAGAAGGATCGACTCTATTAAACAAGGTGATGAGGTCGTAGGTAACAGAACACGGGTAAAGGTTGTAAAAAACAAGGTCGCACCTCCATTTAAACAAGCAGAATTCGACATAATGTACGGTCAGGGTATTTCCAGAGAAGGAAGTCTTCTGGATACTGGAGTTATGGCTGGAATCATTCAAAAATCAGGGTCATGGTATAGTTATAATGACGAAAAGCTAGGCCAGGGCCGCGAAAATGCAAAGGATTTCATTCGTGAGAATCCCAAGCTATATCAGGAAATTGATAAGTTGG
>DAIPJA010000230.1:0-2790 GCA_036770525.1 Gudongella sp.
CAGAGATCATAGATCTGAGAACCATTGCGCCCATGGACAGGGAAAGCTTTGTGGAATCAGTTAAAAAAACCGGAAGGATACTGGTAGTACACGAGGCACCTAAAACCTTAGGTGTAGGTGCTGAGATAATATCTGTAGTCAACGAGAAGGCATTTCTCCATCTTGAGGCACCGCCTACGAGACTTACAGGATTTGATACGACCTTCCCACTTCCAAGAGGCGAGCATCACTATATACCTACACCTGAGAGAATCGCTAAGACCATAGAAGAAATCATTAAGTATTAGGAGGTGCAGGATATGAAATTCGAATTTAAATTCCCCGATATAGGCGAAGGAATACACGAGGGTGTAATAACCAAATGGCTTGTGGAGGAGGGCTCTGAAATAAAGGAAGGCGACTCAGTAGCTGAAGTCGAAACCGACAAGGTTACCACTGAAATACCTTCTCCAAGGACGGGAACTGTACTCAAGCTGCTGGCAAAGAAGGGTGATACTATAAATGTGGGGAAGGTATTTATAACTATAGAAACAGAGGCTGACAGTGAGGAAGCTGTCTCCAACGGTGCACCCGAGGTAGTTGAGGAAGAGACTGCAGGAGTTGTAGGAGAGGTAATTGCTTCATCTGAGGTCATACCATCGAGCACCGAGGGGTTTGAGAAAAAAACCGAAGCCATATCAGCTGAAAAAGTACTCGCTACTCCTGTTGCCAGAGCCCTAGCGAAGGATCTTGGAGTTGATATAAACAAAATAAAGGGAACCGGACCTAACGGCAGAGTTATGAAGGAGGATATCTACAACGCCTCCCGGAAAGAGACTGACAAGAAGCCCGAGGAGAAAGCAAAGCTGACCGATAAGGCAGTATCAGCAATTCTTCAGACTGCTCCAGGCGAAAAAGTAGAAAGAGTACCGTTGACGAGGATCAGGAAAACAATATCTGAGAAGATGACTCAATCGAGGTTTACGATACCTCATACCACTGCAATGGATGAGGTGGATATATCAAAGCTGTATGTTCTAAGGAAGAGATATAAGGACTCCCTGAAGGACGAGGATGTAAACCTGACTTATATGCCTTTCGTTATTAAGGCTGCGATCTCAGCACTTAAGGAGCTGCCTGAATTCAATGCAAGCCTCGATATGGAAAAGGATGAGCTGATCCTTAAGAAATACTATGACATTGGAATCGCTGCAGATACGGATAGAGGCCTTATGGTCCCTGTTATAAGGGAGGCTGACAGGCTTTCTATCGTTCAGCTGGCCAAAGCGGTTGAGGATATCAGCACAAGGGCGAAGAATAACACTATTGAGCTGGCTGAGCTTAAGGGCAGTACCTTTACCATAACTAACTACGGCTCTATTGGGGGCTATTTTGGCATACCGATCATAAACTACCCTGAGTCCGGAGTGCTTGGTTTGGGAAGAGTAACTAAAAAGCCTATCGTTAGAGATGATGAAATAGTAATTGCACATGTGCTTCCTTTGTCGCTTTCCTACGATCACAGAATAATCGATGGGGCAAGCGGAGCGAGGTTCCTGAATATAGTCAAGGAGCTTTTGTCTGAGCCGGAGCTGCTGCTCCTCAAGTCATAGATTGGGGCTGATTTTAATGGAAAAATATGATATTGCCATATTAGGCGGCGGTCCTGGAGGGTATGTCTCTGCAATTAAGGCTGCACAGATGGGAGCAAAAGTATTGCTGGTTGAAAGAGAAAGATTAGGTGGTTTGTGCCTAAACTGGGGTTGTATTCCGACAAAAACACTCCTGATTTCTGCGAGACATTACAAAGATCTTCTAAGGAGCAATGATTTCGGCATTTCAGGAGTCGATGTTTCCAATGCCAGGGTCGACTGGAAACTCCTAATGGAAAGAAAAAGTAAGGTGGTAGACAAGCTGGTTTCAGGAATAGAGCTTCTGGTTAAAAAAAATAAGATCACCTTTATAAATGGTGAAGGAAAGGTCCTTGATAACCACTCGATGGAGATAAGCGGTGAAAAAATAAGCTTTGAAAACCTGATAATCGCAACTGGCGCTTTGGGTAATGTCCCGGAAATCCCAGGTCTTTCAAAATCAATGGAGGATGGGCACGCACTGGACAGCAGAGGTATATTAAACCTCCAGGAGATGCCTGAGGCGGTTACGATTCTTGGCGGAAACGTATACGCTGTTGAATTTGCTACTATATTCAATGCAATTGGAACCAAGGTGACCTTGATCCATAAAAACAAATCCATTCTTCCGGGAGCTGACCATGAGCTTTCACAGCTGTTGGAAAGACAGCTTAAAAAAGACGGCGTTAAAATACTTGGAGAAAGTGATATCAGCCGAGTTGAAGGTCCCAAGGTCACTGTAAACAGGAAGGAAAGGGAAGAAACGGTAGATGGTGACAAGCTTATTGTATTCATGGGTATCCAGCCCAATCTAAGGGGATTGGAGGCACTGGATCTAAGGATGAATGAAAGAGGCTTTATAAAAACAGATGTTAAGCTTAGAACAAGTATTGACAATGTATACGCGGTCGGGGATGTAAATGGGACACTTCCACTGGCTCATGTTGCATCTGCGGAGGGTATAGTAGCTGCCGAAACAATTATGGGTGTGGTAAGCAGGATGAACTACAATATAATTCCAAGAGTTGTCTACTCCTTCCCTGAGCTTGCCAGTGTAGGGATAACCGAAGAGGAAGCAAAGGAAAAGGGTCTGGACTACAGTGTTGGAAAGTTCCCTCTTATGGCAAACGGTATGGCTATTGCAGAGGGTGAGACTAATGGCTTTGTCAAGATAATCTCC
>DAIPJA010000231.1:0-2771 GCA_036770525.1 Gudongella sp.
TCGCACCCATCAGAGCCCGGTTGGCGTCATCGTTCTCGAGGAAAGGTATCATTGCAGTACCTACGGATACTATCTGTCTTGGTGAAACATCCATATAATCGATGTCCTCAGGACTGAATATGTCCGCTACCCCTGCCTTGCCTCTTGCTATTATTCTCTTGTTCTCGAACTCACTGTCCTCAGTCAGCTTCTCATTGGCCTGAGCGATTATCAGTTCATATTCGATATCTGCAGTAATATAGTCTATATGACCGGTTACCTTGCCATTCTTGACTCTTCTGTAAGGAGCTTCAATGAAGCCGTATTCATTGATCCTTGCATAGGTCGTAAGGGAGGTTATCAGTCCGATGTTCGGTCCTTCAGGCGTCTCTATGGGACACATTCTTCCGTAGTGGGAGTTGTGAACGTCTCTTACCTCGAAGCCTGCTCTGTCTCTGCTTAACCCGCCCGGCCCCAATGCTGACATCCTTCTCTTGTGAGTCAGCTCAGCCAACGGGTTCGTCTGATCCATGAACTGCGACAGCTGGCTGCTTCCAAAGAACTCCTTAATCGAAGCAACAACAGGTCTTATATTTATCAAAGCTTGGGGAATTGCCATCTCGACATCCTGAATGGTCATTCTTTCCCTGACGACTCTTTCCATTCTCGCAAGGCCGATCCTGAATTGGTTCTGCAAAAGCTCTCCAACGCTTCTCAGTCTTCTGTTGCCCAAATGGTCTATGTCGTCTGTATTTCCAATTCCGTAGAACAGGTTGAATTCATAATTGATGCTCGCTACAATATCGTCAATAATTATATGCTTGGGAGACAACTCCTTAATTCTGTCCTTTATCGCTGACTTAAGCTCTTCCATGTCAGGATAAAGCTCCAAAAGCTCCTTCATAAGCGGGAAGTATACCTTCTCCCTCAAGCCAAGCTCCTTCAGAGAGAATGGAAGTCCAAAGGTTTCTCCGCTGACAAAATTATTGCTCAATACCTTTATTTCCTTCCCGTCATCAAGGAGGACCTTTATGGTATTTATTCCTGTAGCCTCGATCTCCATAGCCTTTTCCCTGGAGATTTTTTCTCCCTTTTCAAGCAATATCTCGCCAGTTGAGGGATCTATTACGTCATGGGCAGCTCTTTTGCCGGTTATCCTGCTGTAGAGGGCCAGTTTCTTGTTGAATTTGTATCTTCCTACCTTAGCCAGGTCATATCTTCTTGGATCAAAGAAAAGGTTGTTCAACAGACTCTTTGCACTGTCGACTGTTGGCGGTTCGCCTGGTCTCAGTCTCCTGTATATTTCAAGCAAAGCCTCCTCCTCAGTGGAGGTAGTGTCTTTCTCAAGAGTCGTCAATAGCTGCTCAGTCTCTCCGAGCAGTTCGATTATTTCGCTATCCGATTGAATTTTCAAAGCTCTAAGAAGAGTTGTTATCGGAACCTTTCTGGTCCTGTCGATCCTGACGTAAACGATGTCGTTTGAGTCAGTCTCGTACTCAAGCCAGGCTCCCCTGTTAGGGATAAGGGTCGAGGAATAAAGCCTTTTACCGGATTTATCTATCTCTTCGTTGTAGTATACACCTGGGGATCTGACCAGCTGGCTTACCACTACTCTCTCTGCTCCGTTGATAATGAAGGTACCCTTGTCGGTCATCAGCGGCATTTCGCCCATGAATACCTCCTGCTCCTTCACCTCACCGGTTTCCTTGTTGATTAGCCTTACCTTGACCTTCAATGGTGCTGAGTAATTTGCGTCTCTTTCTCGGGCTTCATTCTCATCGTATTTTATGGATTCGCCAATATGGTAGTCGACAAATTCCAAAATGAGATTGCCTGTGTAGTCCTGGATGGGGGAGATGTCTTCAAAAACCTCCTTCAATCCTTCCTTGAGAAACCAATCGTAGGAGGATTTCTGTACCTCAATCAGATCGGGCAGATCAAGTACCTCGTCGATGCGGGAGTAACTCATTCTGACCCGCTTTCCAAATGTTACAGGATGTACCATTAAAATTTCACCCCTCATTAAACTAAAATACCCAAAAGCACTTGCTTTTGGTGAATCTTTCTGCCGGTCGTCCAATATAATGGGTCGTCTTTTATCGTATAGAATTCCCATTATAATCATTATTATGCAATATATTATATTATCATACAGGTATCCTATTGTCAAACACTAGCGACAGAATTATTGAAAAAAAAAGAGGCTTTCCTCGAAAGCCTCTTAAGTTAACTATTTTACCTCTACAGCTGCTCCTACTTCTTCAAGCTTAGCCTTCATGGAAGCTGCTTCTTCTTTGCTTGCTGCTTCCTTAACTGGTTTTGGTGCTCCGTCTACAAGATCCTTAGCTTCTTTAAGTCCAAGGCCGGTAAGCTCTCTACCAATGAGATCCCTAAAGATAAGCTTGTTGATCACCTATCTACTAACTTACCTGCTGAACTCTCGACTCAATTCAACGTTTCCCTGGAAGCTGCCCGGCTCTCCAGCCAAAACACCGCCACCCACTTAAAGACGATCGAGGCCTTAGGGCTATACGTCACCCAGGATTTAGGAGTAATTCCAGCGGTCTTTAATGACGGCGATGCCTTAGCCTTCTATGTGGCAGTAAGAGAACAGGGAAGCCGTTATTTAGTCCTCTCCTTAGGCTCAGGCCTGGCCTCAGGATACGTGGATGAGTTAGGCTTAGTAGCCGATATCATGGGTGAGGCCGGAGCCGTGCACATTGACATGCACCCAGAGGCCCCGGCAATCATGCCCGCAGACCGTGGCGGCCTCAGGCAATACATCTCCCAGC
>DAIPJA010000028.1:0-15251 GCA_036770525.1 Gudongella sp.
CTCCCTCATGCTTGGTCATATCGATAAGCTCTGCAGCCTTCTTAGCAGTATTGATCGCAGCCAGCTTTATTACATCAGGTGCTCCTATCATCGTCAGTACTGTTCTGTTGTGGTCTTTGTCTGATGAGTAGTCCAGTATTGTGATTCCCTCAATTTTTCTGGCCTCATCAACTATCTTTTCTACTACCTCCTGATTTCTTCCCTCACTAAAATTTGGTACACATTCCATTAGCTTCCTCATAATAACCTCCTTCTAATACTATACCAAGCTTTCAACAAACGTCTTAATAAACCAAATAGTCTGTGGCTGATAGATAATGTCTACAAGGAATGCTCCAACTATTGGAACTATCATCATAGCCTTTCTGCTCATGCCGTACTTCTCATTTACTGCTGTCATATTAACTATAGCTGATGGAGTTGCTCCAAGACCATGTCCTGCAAGACCTGCAACCATAACTGCTGCATCGTAGTTCTTTCCAAGTATTCTGAAGACAACGAAGTATCCAAGAAGTGAAAGAACGACAACTTGTGCGAACAGTACTATCAGTACTCCACCGATTAGCCCTGAAAGCTCCCAAAGCTTCAAAGTCATAAGTGCAAGTGACAGGTAAAGGTTAAGCATAACATTTCCAATTTCATCAACAAGTGCAAAATCAAACTTGTAAAGGTGAAGCTTTTCGTTAACATTTCTAAGTATAACTGCTACAAACATCGCTCCAACGTATGTTGGGAAGCCCATGTTGATGATCTTGCTGATCCATCCGGCTATTATTGTACCAAAGGCCATACAAATTAGGATTGCCGATACATTCTTTATTATATCAAGTGAGCTTAGCTTATGACCAGTACTTACGTTGATATCAGTAACAGAAGTATCGAAGCTTGAATCCTCTTCCGGCTTCAGGTTGTATTTTACGATAAGTCTTCTTCCGAGAGGACCACCGACAAGTACCGCAGATATCAAACCAAAGGTTGCAGCCGCTGCTCCAACAAGTGGTGCTACCTCATATCCCATCTCAGCAAAGGATGTACCATAGGAAAGTGCTGCTCCATGTCCACCGATCATTGATATAGCACTGGCAAGAAGAGCATATGGTGCTTCAAGTCCGATTACCTTCGCTACAGCAATCCCCAATGTATTTTGGATGATTGATATCACACCAGCGATCAGCCAGTATACTATTAGTAATTTACCACCCTTAACAAGAAGCTTGTAGCTTGCTCCAAGTCCTACTGTTGTAAAGAATGCAAGCATAAATGCGCCTTGAAATATATTTTCAAAAGAAAATGCGAATGATCCAGACAAATGTCCTAGCCAGGTAACGAACATGAATATGAAACCGCCGATTACAGGTGCAGGAATACAGTATTTATCAAGAATTTTGACCTTACCTTTTACGAAATAACCAATAAGTAATAATGCCGCAGCGAATGCCAGAGTGACAGCTGAGTCAAGACTAATTGACATTAGACCTTCAACCAATTCAAATTTCATAATATCCTCCTTTAGTATTTGAAATTATGTTGCAAATAATTCCAGTTTATTGCTAACGCTTTCCCCTTACACTCCCTTCTATGGTCAATTTTCAATATACTTATTCACTATACATATATGCAATTTTCGAGCCAAGTATTTTTGGCAAAATAAAATGTCTATTTTGCAACGATTCTTTTTATCAGCGATAGTAGATTTCAAAAACAGCAACAAAAATAGCCCTGCAAAAATTGCATGGTGCAAATTTTGCAGGGCTATTTTACCATAAAAACACTAATTAATTCTCTTGTAAAATATCGCATTCTCCTGACAATTCATCTTGCATTTCATACAAACCAAGCATTCACTGTTATCTATTTGGTTTCTTCCATCTACGGTAACAACTGCTTCTGCAGGACAAACATTTTTACAGGTGCCATTATCTTTGCATATATTCTTATCTATTACCATGCCTCTCTTTGTTTTTGAAGCCGCAACCTTGAGGAATGCTCCGTATGGGCAAAGATATCTATGCCATAGGACCTCAGAATACATCAAAGTTATAACTATGCCTGCTGTAAATAGGAACGCCAAAGCTGGTATCCTGCGACCCTTAATCTCTCCTATGACAAAAACTACCACAAGAAGGGCTGCAAGAGCATATCTAATCCACGGTGCTCTCAATGAATTTGGAATTACTCTAGACTTAATATTAAACTTCTTCTTTATTGCCGTCATGAACATAGTGCCTGTATGAATGGGGCATATCCAGCCACAGTATATTCTTCCAATTATTGGAGCTGATGCAACCCCTATCAGAAAGATCGCCAACCAAATCTTTAGATTATTTGTTCCCAGCAGTACAAAGAAAAGTACTAGAAATGCTAGTTGAAGAATGATTTTTAAAGGTTTCTTTTTCATTTTATTATCCTTTACTTATGTATTTTGCTCAATTATACTTGATATATACACAAATAAAGTTAACATTAGTTAACAATGTGAGGTAATTATGAAAATATCAAAATATTTGGATTCAATATCTTCAACAGCTTTATTTAAAACCATACCAGGAGAAGACATAATGGAAATATTGTCTCGAATTCCATGGTCTTTAAGTCATTACAAGAAATGACAATTCCTCCATCATCAGGGAGAAGTTTGTATGACTCTTGATATTATACTAAGTGGTATTATAAATATGCAAAGTCTTGATGCCGAGGGAAATACACTTTCTATCCAGCAATTGCATCAAGGTGAAATGATAGGTGCTGGTCTATTGTTCGCAAACAATAACCAATACCCAATGTTGTCTATAGCAGCTTCAGATACAGTGGTTTTTATCCTTAGCAAAGAGTCAATTATGCTTCTAAGTGAGAAAAACTCAGATTTTACTCTTGCCTTGCTTCAGGAAGTATCTAATAGGGCTTCCTCGATGACAGAACAATTGCATTCAATAGCATATAAATCTATAAGACATAGGCTGCTTGAGATATTAAATAGTGAATCCAAGATACAAAACAGCAGGACCATTATCCTGCCAACTTCACAAAAAAACATAGCTGAGATACTGGGCGTTCAACGCCAGTCACTCAGCAGAGAATTGAACAAAATGAGAAAAGAGGGCCTCCTGGAGTACAAAAATAGAACAATAATTCTTAAATATTAGCAAATAGACTATTTAACTATAACCATGCTTTCAGACAGTAATAACGTATCTGTTTTTTCGATCAATCCCATATCCGGAGACTGGATATAAAAAATCACATAGATATCTTCTTCTTTGAAGTACCTTGTATATATCCTTCCATATAAGGTCATAGGAGGGAAATCATTATGTGTCTCATCAGCATTTGGTTTTCCAAACTGGAGGTAATGTTGCTTAAATCCATTCGCTTTGTGAGCCATTGCTCGAGTTTTGATTTTTGCGTCGATCTTCACCCATCCATCTGATCCAAATGCTTTAATGTAATTGTTTATACTCTCTGTCTCTGCTTTAAAATACACATCTTCATTTTCCAACCCCAGCTGCGAAAGTATAAGGTTCGTATAATCATACCGGGTAACAGACTCAATGAGTTCCGCCAAGCTGGGATCAAAGGATTCTCCCTCATGCTTTAATCTTACAGTATAAGCTCCATAAAAAGCACTGATATACGGGGAATTAATATCATATATCGTAGATCTGCCTTGGACAAAATCTCCAAAGGTATAGTAAATTGAAATATCGGCAGTCCCCTCTCCGGAAATATTGAGATCGGAAAGCGGGACCCCAGTGGTATTGAATAAGAGTATACATTGAAACCATGTTAAACCTTCAGCTTGGACACTACCAGGATCAACAAATTGAATGTTCAATCCTTCACTCTTGCCGACAACATCAAAGGATTCAAGCCATGATACTGCTCCCATGATCATATAACTTCGCATAGAAGGCGTAATAACTATAATAGTAAGAACAAATATTAGAATTGTGATGATGTAAATCAGAGACTTAACATGCTTTTTCATTTTTGCATTTCAAGTATCATATCATACCAAACTGCCCCTCCATGAGTTGAACCTGATACTCCAAGGTTAACAAATCCAAATTTTGAATAGTAGTGGATCAGGTGCTCCTTGCATGTGAGGATGAGACCCTTGCGTCCGTTTTTCATAGAAGCTTCAATCAGATGATTCATAAGCTTTGCTGCTATCCCTTGATTTCTATACTCTGGAACAACGTCCAGACCAAATATTGCTTGATAATAACCATTAGGGTCATGAAGGGAAGCATCACTGAATAGCTCGTCATAGATGGTCCTTGAATTTGTAATGCATCCATTGACGAATCCAATTATCCTTCCATTATCCTCGGCAACATAGAAGCTGTCCGGGAATGTATTTATCCTGTTATTAAGAGATGCTCTCGTCGCCGCCTCTGCCTCCGGAAAGCATTCTGCCTCAACATTTACAACTGCATCCAGATCCTCTGGCTTTACTTTTCTGATTGTTATTTCCATGATTTAATACCTCCTGAAAACTAGTATATTATCAAAAAATTGAGTACCGTTTATAATCTAAACCCTTATTAAGCCTGACATTTCAAAATACACATTCCTAGTCTTAAATGGTGCGGGACAATTATACTGTAACTTGATTTTCTCAAAATCACTGATTCGTTTAGAGTAAAAATATGGACTTTCAAATTCAAGTTTCTCACTTCTAAGCCATTCGGGGACCTCGATTCCAAGTACCTGAAGATAGTAGTCAATTATGGCGGACACTTTAGTCAAATATATGATTTCATTCTCGTCACATACTTCTAAATCAACAGGAGAATTTAAACTATCAATGAATTTTTCATCCTTTGATTTTAATAGTTCCATAAGCTGGTTCAAACTTGTATCCAAGTCATTTATTAAATAAAGATCATATAAAAACCTATTCCCAATCATATCCTAAATCCTCTCCTAGATATTTTATAAACTTGATCTGTCTTTCACCAATTAATTTTAATGGTACATATCTCGATATAATATCAAAAAGCACAGCTTTATCTTTAATTCCAAGTTCACTACACAATATATAAGCATCAACAAAATCCTTAGCTGGTTCAGGCCTTGCTGCCAATATTTTCATAGCTAATAATTGCTCCGCTTTTGGTTTTAGAATCTTAAAGTTTGAATAAACTCTGTAAACTTCTTTATCTTCCTTTATAAGGGATTTTAGAGGTTCCTTGATATCCTCATTTAGCCAATTGTCGTTTAAACCGAAGGTGAATTTGACTTCTTGAAGTATGTTTTCAAGCAATGAATAGTTTACATAGCTTAGTACGCAGTCAATATTCTTGGTTGCAGGTCTATTATCGTAAACCATCGTCATTATCGAACCACCATACACTGTAATCTCTAACTGCAACTGATTCTCCTTTAATCTTTCGTTTAAGTACTCAAAAATACTTAGCAATTTATCCTTATTGAATAATTCGTTCAAATCAAACACCTCCTATTAACATTATACCGTAATAATCATACTGCCTCAATGTATTGTATTATACAGATATAAAAGGGTCATCTAATTATATTTGTTGAATTCAGCAAAAAACCAAATCACAAAATTAGCATTTTGTGATTTGAAAATCAGGAACAAAAGGGACAGCCCCAATGTCCTATTTAATTCAGTTTCAGCCAAACTATCCATCGTGACTATTTATATTTATTCCTTATATCCTCATCAATAGTCTTATTGTCCAAAGGTGATTCACACTCTGCCTGCCCCTGGAAGTTCACAACTGCCTTTCTTACCCTATTTAGCGAAGCCAGGGTTCCAGGCCCTGCAATGCAGCCTCCTGAGCATGCCATGCCCTCTAACAGCATACCATTTTTCTTACCTGCCTTAGCAGTCCTCATTAACTTTACGCATTCATGCAGTGTGGATACTCCCTCTACGTTGATCTCTCTTGAAGGGTCGATCTTCAAGGCTGTTCTCTTAACAGCCTCTGCTACTCCTCCAGCAATGGCATATCCTCTGCCTAGAGATGAAGCATCCTTAATCTCCTTGGAAACTTCGATCTCTGAAAGCTCTATTCCCTTTGCTACGAACATTCCCATCAGTTCCTCAAAGGTAATGACGAAATGGACATAATCCTTTACATCGTCTCTAAGTGCCTCCAGCTTCTTAGATATACATGGTCCGATAAATGCGATCTTAGCATTTGGATTTTTCTTTTTTATGTATTTAGCTGTCTCGACCATTGGAGAAGCAGAGTCTGAAATATATTCATATTGATCAGGAAACATCTTCTCAACCATAATGGTCCATGAATTACAGCAGCTGGTCCCCATGTATGGGATCTCATTTGGAACCTTCTCAAGAAACTCATGAGCCTCTCGCATGGTAGTAATATCAGCTCCAAGGCTTACCTCTGCAACATCCTCAAAGCCAAGCTGTTTGATGCCTTCAAATATCTGGACCGGTGAAGCCAAAGGTCCAAACTGCCCTAAGAAAGATGGAGCAATTATTGCATATATCTGTTCATTTCCCTTAAGAGCCTTAATAAGCTGATATATCTGTGACTTATCAGAGATCGCTCCATAAGGGCATTGAACAATACAATTCCCACAGGATACGCACTTATCCATATTGATTTGAGCTCTTCCCAGGTAATCGCTGTCTATTGCATTAACTCCACAGGCTGCAGCACAAGGCCTGTCGTACTGAACGATCGCACTATATGGACAGGTATCTCTGCATCTTCCGCACTTGATACACTTATCCTGATCGATTATAGCTCTGTTCTTGCCAATGGACACCGCATTTACCGGACAAACATTAGTGCAGGGATGAGCAAGACACTTTCTGCAGTTATCAGTTACAATAAAGGCCTTTGTCGGACAAGCTTCGCAAGCAAAGGTTATTACATTTATAAGCGGCTCAATGAACCTTGTTTCATTCACATCGACCAGTGATATACCATCAGTTATCCTATTGTATTCTGTAGGCTTTCTTGCATTCAGCCCAAGAGTGAGCCTTAATCTCTCATCAACTATTGCTCTTTCACGGAATATGCTGTCTCTATATGTAGCTACTTCACCAGGCAATATTTCAAAGGATGCCTGCTCAAGCTCAGTAAGGTCATCTCCTTCATATGCCATTTTAGCGACCTTGGCAAATACCTGCCTCCTAATATTTATAAGATCGACATAGCTTTCTTTCATTTAATTCTTCCTCCAAATTCTTACTGTCATTTTCTGATTTTGTTGATGATCTTCTCCATTGCGATCTGCCCTGTGGCATTTAGTATTACCTCATCGTCAATAACTACGATCGGGGCAATATTCTTGTCTGTGTTTTTACATATATCAAGGCACTTTATTGCCTCGACATCAAGCTCCTCATCGCTATAGTTGTCAGGATCATCCTTGATAATGTCCTTAAGGTCTTCGATTTGGTCTAGGATACTCATTGAACCAAGCAGTGTACAATTTGAACCGACGCAGACTTTTATCTTCATATGCTCCTCCTAATATTTTTAGACTTCTAATACACTCTACTTCTTCACTAGAATTATATATTATTGACACTCAGTTTACCATAATAGAATAGTATAAAATTAAACAAGCTTTAGAATCGCAGCAAAGTCTTACCTCTTTGCATAAGATACCCACTGGATAGCGATCTATTAGAACATAACCAATGGGTAAATTTTCACATATTTAGTTCAATTCCAGCCAAAAAGGCAGCTACGTTCACCAAATCAAAGATTTGGACTTCGCTGCATCTGACCTACAACGAAATCGAAGATTTCTGTTAGGTCATGAAACCGTCCCCGATGGCTGGTCCCCGATGGCTGGAAATAAATCCTATTATATAAGAGCTGGCACCACCTTTAAGACATGCTGCTGGTATGAGGATTAATATATCACCTTGTTATTTCGCTATTTCAGAATATTTTAGTACAAAACGACATATTTCCAACATTCAATGGGTAAATTAGTACTAACACCTACCTTAGTGATTTTCTGAAAATCCTGCTACAATGCAATGAAAGGAGTGTCCAATATGAGGTTTAATAAGTTATTAGCAATGTTTATTGCAGTCATGCTGCTATTTACTTCGGCAAATATAACATCTGCCAACGTCATTCCTGGAGGTTTCCCGGATATTTCTGAAAGTCCCCATTCACGTGCTATTTTATATCTAAAAGCTTTGGGAACCCTTAAGGGTGACGGCGGAACTGGTAATTTTCGCCCTAATGACAATCTGTCAAGGCAGGAATTTGCAGTGATTATTTCAAGATTAGCGACTTCCCTAGAAGATAATGAAAGTCTGGCAAATCAACGTTTGGGAGATCCAATACCTGGCATTGACATCACTGTAAACCAATCGCCGGGAGGAAGCCCTCCACCGCCTCCCCCACCACCACCTCCAGCAAATGCTCCGCCAACTAATCCCTTTACGGACCTCTCAGTCATTTCAGATTGGGCTATGGATTCTGTAACCTATGTCACCGAAAAAGGTTGGGTAAAGGGATATCTGGACGGAAGCTTTAGACCAAGGAATAATTTGACCCATGCTGAAGCAATAACAGTGCTTCTTAGGATTCTTGGCTATGAGGTTGTGATAAATACAAGCAACTGGCCTTCTTCTTATCTCGCAAAAGCTAATGACTTGGGTATGACCTATAGCCTTGAATTAAATCCTTCTGCACCAATTACCAGGGCAGAAATGGCAAGACTGACCTATAACTCTCTATTCATACCTAGAATACTCGAAAAATCTGGTTCTTTGATCTCAAGCGGTTCCTTGATCCAGGATCTTGATGATTCCGAAATACCTGATAAGCTAACATTTGGGGATACTATGACCTTTTTCATCGGTGATCTTGACTCTGACGGCTATGGCGATGTGCTAAAGGTATATAAGGATGTCATTTCACCATCAGGTGAACCTGTTGAACTCTGGAGAATCTTCAAGCTTATTAATGAAATGGAAAATGATCTGTCTGATAACTCAGATGGCAGTACTCAAAGATTAGCTGACTTGAAAAAGCTTGCAGATGAGCTTAGGAACTTATTTGACATAAACACTGGTGACAGCGATGGAGGGGAAGTTGATTTTGATCTGGATTCAGAACCTGCACAACTAATAGCCGACCTGAAAAAACTTGCCGATGAGCTTGTGAATTCATATAGCCTTGCAGAGGATGTAGTCTTGATTGGTGCTGACAGCCTGGATGATCTTATCGGTTTAAAAGTTAGAGCTACCTTTGACGATGATGAAAATGTAATAGCACTTGATTCAAATCCATATCCATAAATCAAGGGATAATTTGTTCTCAAGTCAAACAACCCACCGAGCTTGATCCTATAGGTCATTACCGGTGGGTTGTTTTTGTTAAATATTAATTTTCACATATTTAGTTCAATTCCAGCCAAACCGTCCCCGATGGCTGCTTTAATTAGTGTTCTAAAGTCCAACGACTCTAAATAGATCACTCAAGGGCTATAAAAAACTGGATGATGATCAATAAGATCTTCATCCAGTTCACTGTTTCTTACTCATATGTTCCTTTTACTATGATTTCTCTATTATGCATCATGATTTGACCCTTGGCTATTACATATTCCAGATTGAAGTCCTTATCAACTAAAACTAGGTCAGCATCGCTACCCTCACATACAGTTCCCTTAGCCGGGTAGATTCCCAAAGCTTTGGAAACATTAGATGAAAAGTAAGGCAGTGCTTCATCGATACTCATTTTATTATCCATTACCATCTTCTTCAGTTCTTCGAACAGGCTGCTTACTGATGATACTCCTATCTTAATGAGATTTCCTTTCTCATCATACCTTGACCAACTGCCATATCCATCAGAGCTTATGGTTATGTTCTCTGAAGGTACTCCATTCTCTTTTGCCATACCAACTACCCTCGCAGGTGACATTTCTTCATATATCCCGCAGGTAAGATCAATAACTCCACCTTTTTTAGCGAATTCAAAGGATTCAAGAAGGAGCTCTTTTTTTCTATTGACATGAGTAGGCCTGAATGTCCTTATGGGAACGTCCCATTTGCTTAAAACATTATTGATCGGAAGAAGCCCGTTATCGCTGCTTCCCATGTGAGTAACAACTATACCTGCCTTGCCTGAAAGCATACCTGCGACTCTTACATCAGATGCCAATCTTGCAAGTTCTTCATCTGAAATGCTTGGAGCTCTGTGGTCAGATATAGCGATCTTTACTCCAATAACCTCGTCGATGAACACGATATCCTTCTTGACTGATCCAGTTATAGTAACTGAAGGATAGCCGTAGGAACCGGTCACAGTAAGGCAAGTTATACCCTCTTCCTTAAGAGCTTTAGCCTTTGCTACAAGATTCTCGACACTTCTTGTAATTGAATCTGTCCCCAACAAGCCCAAAGTGGTAGTGATTCCCCCACTGATAAGCTTTGAAAGTGTTATTTCCGGAACTCTGGTCTTAAAGCTTCCTTCTCCGCCCCCACCTGTAATGTGGACATGGCCATCTATAAGTCCGGGCATCAGTATCTTATCTTTTCCATCTATGATGACCATAGCATCACTAATAGGTGATAGATCATCCCCTATCATGACGACTCGATCATTTATGATCATTATATCTTTAACACCCAGATCTTCAGGTGAAAAAATATGTGCTCCCTTTATTAAAATCATTAGTTCACCTCAACCGCTGCTTCAGATTCTTTTTCCGGGTTCAATTTGGCAATCCCTATCCCTGTAAATGCCAAAATTATTGCGAATACTATACCCATGTAATTCATGATCGCCCAAGGCAAATACTCTATTGTAGATACTCCAAGAGTCGTAGTCATATATGCTCCAGCTGCAGACCATGGAATAAGCGGAACAAGTACAGTACCTGAATCTTCTAGGGTCCTTGACAAGTTTTTCGGATGAAGATTTCTCTTAACGTAAGCATCTCTGAATAGCTCTCCTGGTATAAGGATCGACAGATATGAGCTTCCTGTAACAAACGCAACTGTGAAGCATGATGCAATCGTTGAAAGAATAACTCCCCCACTAGTCTTTACCTTCTTTAGCATTGCTTCCAATACTACATCAAGCATACCGGTAACACTCATAATCCCTGCAAATCCCATTGCACAAAAGATAAGTACAGTAGTCACTGTTACAGATACTACACCTCCACGATTTATAAGGGTCGTTACTATAGGTGCAACATCTCCGGCAAATCCTGTCATGCTTACATTAAAACCCTGGATCAGAGAAATAAAGCCGTTTTTAAGAGTGAATCCCTGAACAAACATACCTATCAATACTGAAAAAAGACTTGTCCCAAGCATCGTCGGAATCGTAGGCCATTTCAATAGTGATCCTGCTATGATCAAAGCGACAGGCAATAAGAGGATTATATTCCAGTTGAACATCTCACTTAATTGGGCCTGCAGCGTCAAAACAGTCTCAGGAGTAGTAGCTGAACCCGCTGAGTTCATACCAACTATAAAATAAACCACTAAAGCTACAAGAGAAGCAGGTATGGTTGTATAAAGCATATGCCTGATGTGCTCATACAATTCTGATCCAGCGGCTATTGGTGCCAGGTTTGTTGTATCAGACAATGGTGAAAGCTTATCTCCAAAATATGAGCCGGCTACTACAGCACCAGCAGTTGCCGGCAATGATACACCAAGTCCAGCAGCAATACCCATTATTGCAACACCGATAGTACCGGCAGAACCCCATGATGTTCCTGTTACTGTTGATAATACTGCAGTAATAAGGAATGCTGTTACCAATAGAAACTTAGGATTTACTATATCAACTCCATAATAGATTATCATTGGAACTGTTCCCGCATACATCCATGATCCTATAAGTAGACCAACACTCCAAAGAATAAGTGTTGCAGGCAATGCTCTTGAAATCTTTTCGATTACTCCAGCTTGCATTTCATCCCATGTATATCCAAGCTTCCAGGCAATAACTCCAGCCACGAAAGCTGACAAGATAATAATTGGCTCTGTTCTTAATTTTAAAACACCAACACCAAAGCTTAATGAAATTACCATGAATAAAATAGGAATCATGCCTTGTAATAATGTAGGTCTTTTCTTAATTCTTTCCTTTTTTTCCATATTATCACTCCCTCGTCATTTTGCTATATAATAATGCAATTTGCATGCCAAGGGTATCTGCTCATGAAAACACTCTGTATTTCAGCGTTAATCCCTATATTTTAAATATATCAGAATAAAAGAAATATGGATATATCCATATCATGGTTGGATATATCCATTCATAATCTTCTTTTTTCCTTTTTCAGTAAGCTTGATCCCTATCTTATTTTCAACCTCGACCAAACCCTCATCCTTAAGCTCCTTGATTAATCTCCTGAGCTTGCCTTCGCCTATCTCTGCAGCCTCCTCTTCAGCGATCCTAGCCAATTTTATCCTGCCAATAGGAGCTTCTCCCATCCTTGCAATCGTACTTAATATCCAGCTTTTTGAGTCCGGGGCCGCACTTCTTGTCTTTGATTCGCTCAATATGTGGGAGTGCAGATCGTTTGGCTGTATCAATGAACCACTATGGATAAGGCATAGGTATTCAGCCAGGTTTCGCAGCTCGCGCACGTTCCCGATCCAGGTATAATCTCTGAGGATCCTCAATGACTCGCGAGTAAAGAAATCCTCAAGGTTTGCAATAGCCCCTGTCTTTAGATTCAGATTAATGAACATCCTCAGCAAAAATTCTATGTCTTTGGGTCTTTCCCTAAGAGGGATCGTATTGAGAGGTAACGTGTTCAACCTAAAAAACAGATCCAGTCTGAACTTGCCCTGATCCACAAGCTGCAGTAAATTTTTGTTGGTTGCGGCTATTATCCTTACATCGACCTTTATCTCATCAGAGCCTCCCACTTTCCTAATCTTTTTCTCCTCAAGGACCCTTAATAGCTTGGCTTGGACCTCCAGCGGAGTATCCCCTATCTCATCGATAAAAAGCGTGCCACCATCAGCCATTTGAAAAAGACCGATCCTTCCTCCCTTCAAGGCTCCTGTGAATGTACCTTCTTCGTATCCAAAGAGTTCACTTTCAACAAGGCTTGGGGAAATAGCAGCAATGTTTATTGGTATAAAGACCTTATCTCTTCTGCTTGAATTCTGATGGATTCCTTGAGCAAGTATTTCCTTCCCGGTGCCATTCTCACCTGAAATAAGAATGGTACCATCGGTTTTTGCATACTTTTTAGCCCTGTTCAAAACTTCCCTGACACTTGGCTCAACTGTATAATAATCATCAAAGTTATGCATATTCTGCTTGCTTTTAAAAACTTCTCCACTTGCTGCGCTCTTCAACTCCTGGTTCGTATACTTCAAGGTTGAAAGATAGCCCTTTTTCTGCGAAAAATCGACCTCTATGAGATCCATCCTCATAGTCCGATTTCCAACATTAAGTATAGATGAGCCCTCTTTCAGCTGACCGATGCTGTTGAACAGCTCAATCTCAGATACATCCATACCTGCAATATCATGCCTTTTCAAGTCCAGCATCTGCTTGAACTTCTTATTGTGTATCCTAAGCTTACCTAGATTGTCGATAAACCCTATCCCGGAATCCAGACTGTTGATTATCGACTCCAATATCTCCCTGTTTGCCTGGCTCTCTTTTCTTTTTTCATCGATGGATTTTGAGATCTCAACAATGTCCTTCAGGTACTCACTGACAAGCAAATGGGTTTTACTGTCATCGATTCCGAGAATGTTAATAATTTCAAATATAGTAGATAATCCAAGTATCCTTGTACCCAGATTTATCATTTTATGCGGGATATATGGTGCAAGCTGAAGCTCTCCAGGTGTAACTATAACACCAAGCTTCGGGTACTCATCGACTCCTGGGTAGTACTTGTGGTATTTCACATGGTCAAGCCCAAGCTCCTCAAGCTGTTCCACAGCCTCATTTGTAGACTCGTATCCATCGTTTACGAAAAGCACGTCAAGACCTGTTTGAAGGCTTATCAGTTCCTGGATATTTCTATGGTTGATAACCCTGTTGGCAACGATATTTCTTATTTTGGGATCGACATGTATGGAGCCTTTTGTTTTGACATACCCGCTTGTATATATGATCAGATCGCTCTCAAAGCTTTTCCCCGGGAGTTCCTTCAGCAGAAGATTATCAGCACTGACCTCATTTCCGAACAAATCCTTCAACTGCTGGATCAAAGCCTGTCCCGTGTTTCTCCCGTCACTTATAACCATGATTCTTTTCATAACTGCACCTCTGACTGATTTATTGATCAAACTCTGTAGACTACCTTGCCGCCCACCATAGTTAATACCGGAAGTATATCCCTTATTTCCAAAGAATCGACTATGAATATATCTCTGTCCAATACAACCATATCAGCATAATAGCCTTCCTTTATCCTGCCCTTCCTGTCCTCCATAAACTCCGCGTAAGCACTTCCATAGGTATAGGCATCGATTGCGTCGTATATATCCACGCATTCATTTGGATAAAAGCCATCCTCAGGATTTCCCTTCGAGTCTTTTCTCGTCACTGCACTGTAGATATTTGGGAATGGATTTGGCGATTCCACCGGACTGTCTGTTCCATAGGAAATATGCCCTCCCAGCTCCTTTAAGGTATTGAATGCATAGGATGTAGACGCCATTTCCCTGCCACATCTATCCTCAACCACATGCATGTCGTAATCAAGGAAAATTGGCTGATACATAGCTAATATACCAAGCCTTGCTATTCTTTCAAGGAGAGGCCTGTCTGTTATCTGACAATGCACCAGTGCATGTCTCAATTTATTCTCCCCATCTACGAAGGCCTTTTCATAACAATCGATAGTCTGCTCGATAGCAGCATCTCCAATAACATGAGTTATGACCTGCATCCCTGCATTACGTGCAAGCTCACAGTATTTCTCCATTTCATCATTGGATGTCCACTCGATCCCGTAGTTTTTCTCATCATCAGCATATCCATTCTTCATAAGAGCAGTCCTGGCGCCAAGGCTTCCATCCTTAAACAGCTTTAATGGACCAAGAGTAAGCCATGAGTCCTCCGGATACTTGCCCTTTGCAAACTCCCCTTTTTCCAGATAATGCTCAAATTCATCCAAGCTGTTAAAGCATACCTGATGCCTGTATCGAAGCAGAGCCTTCCCTTCGTCATAGACTCTATGGAACATCTCAAAATATGGATCGATATCAAGAACCGAGGTTCCAATATCGTTGCTTTGAACACTTGTAAGCCCATGAGCGACTGCGTACTCCA
>DAIPJA010000029.1:0-15176 GCA_036770525.1 Gudongella sp.
CTTGCACTTTATTACAGAAATGTTAAGTTGGCAAAGGAGTCATAGTCAGGATAGAAAGGAAGGTATTTCAATGAACGAAATAACTAAGCTTCTGTACAGACTTGTATCTGTAAGGAGCGATACTGGCAGCAGCTTTGAAAAAGATATGGCTGATGAAATTTATAGTGTTATCGAAGAAAACCAATATTTTAAGAATAATCCTGAGCTATTCGGTAAATATAACAGTGGAGATATTCTCGATAGACCTGTGGTTTGGGCATTAAGGCGTGGATTAAACAACAAAACACTTATAATAACCGGACACTACGACACTGTAGGTATAGATTCATACGGGATATACCAGCAATATGCTCTAGACCCTGATAATTTAAAACAAAAATTTCTAGAAGGCGGCTTTGGAGACGAACTGATAAGGAGAGATCTTGGAGATTCCAACTGGGCTTTCGGCAGAGGCATAGCAGATATGAAGGCAGGACTAGCTATTGGCTTAAATGCTTTATTTACAAGCAGTGAGGATGACCTTAATATCTTATTTGTCGCTGTGCCTGACGAGGAGAATATATCCTCAGGAGCTATAATGGCAATTGATCTGTATCACGAGTTAAAAGACAAGTTTGGTTTAGAATATGTACTAGCTATAGTGCCAGAGCCTGAAAGCCACGAGGTAGGTGAAGCAGTAGATCTAATCGGTGGAAGCATGGGCAAATTTATGCCTGTTATAGTGGTTAAAGGTATTCTAACTCATGCAGGCTATTTAATGAAAGGACTTAACTCAGGTTTTATTCTATCTGAGATCATTCGGAGAATCGAGCTGGATAAGACGAAGATATTGTCAAAGGATGGCATATACACTCAGCCTCCTACAGTTCAAATGTTCAGAGATCTTAAAAAAGGATATGACGTATCTGTTCCTGAGTATAGTGCTGCCCTTTTTAACTTTATGTTCCTTAAACTTAGAACTCCAAATAGTTACATAGAAGATCTTAGGATAGTATGTAGGGATGCGTTGGAAACTGCGGTTCATAAGTATAATGATACTTTTTCTGAGCTTGTGGATATGGGGCTTCAAAAGGAAGAGTTTAGACTAAAATTTGATCCCAGAGTAATGACACTGGCAGAACTTGATGAATATTCTTCAAATAAGAAAGCCGGTTATAAAATATTTAAAGATAAGCTTAATCAGGAAATTTCAAAGAAAGTCCACTCCAAGGAGATAACTCTTCAAACTGCAAGCATAGATATTATCAAAGCGATATTGGAGTACTCAGAGATCACAGACCCTGTTGCGGTAGTTGGAATATCGCCACCTTACTACCCTGCTGTTGCCAATGATGTTTTAGATAAAGATGTCCATTATGCTTTCGATGACCTGGAGATAAGTTTAAGAGAAGAATTTGGATTTGGATTACGACATGTTTACTCAAACCTTGGAATGACAGACATAAGCTATATGTCCTGTACAGATCCACAAGGAGAGAGAGAGTTCCTGGAAAACATGACTGTACCGAAAGAACTCTATGATATCCCAGTTGAGAGAATAGCAGAGTTAAACATCCCGACCTACAAGATTGGACCAGTTGAAAGAGATATCCATAAGATTGGAGAAAGAGTTTATTTACCTGATGTTGAAGCTGTTATTCCAAAAGTATTTAATAAAATAATAAGAAACCTGTCAATAAGATAGTTTTTCTATGAAAAAAGCTCGGGAATAATTTCCTGAGCTTTTTCATGGTCATATCGCCTCGAATATCGATACTTCCTTACTTTCCAGAAGATCTGCGATCGCAGGTCCGAAGAATGCGAAATGAGGCGTAGATTTGTGATACTCAAAGGCCTCCATGCTTGTGTACTTCTCGTACAGGAATACCTTGTTCCCATTTACTGCAGCCTCATAATTCAAGCACCCGGGTTCTGCCAGGCTGTTTTCCGAATTCTTTCTTAACAGCTGAATGAACTCCTCAAGCTTGTCCTCTTTAACAACATAATTGACCTGTATAACCACCTTTTTCATTTTACCAGCCTCCCATAATGAATATTAATAATATATTTATGATACATTCAAAGATCATTGGCCCATTATTTTTCTATAGTAATCTAGCTCCAGGATCTTAGCTGAGTAGTAGAATTTCTCCTCAATAATAGAGGAGATCTCTCTGCGGTATTTCTCCTGAATATCGGGGCTTTCATCCGCAAATTCATCGAAGGGCTCAAACTTTGAAGTTCTAGAGCTGTATTTCCCCTTATCTGTTATAAAGCTCCTGTCATATAGTATCACAAGGGGACTGGAATCAGATAAAAGATCCCTGCCCATTAAAAGTCGGGAATCATAATCAAGCCCCATAAGGTTTGCAATAGTTGGCAAAATATCAAGGCTTGAGCCAGGTTTTTCGATCCTCATAGGCGTCATCCCCTTGGCGTAGAGGAGGAAAGCATTTTTATATAACTCAAAGGTCTCTTCTATCTCATGGCCTGCAAGAGCATCAAGATGATTTTTTTCAAGCGCATATGGGTAGTGGTCTGCGCTAAGGGCAAAGAGAGTTTTTTCTGCCAATCCAGCCTTTTCAAGCTCTGTCAACAGATATTCAAGTGCTTTGTCAAGCTCCACCTGAGTCGCAAGATATGCTTTTGCACCTTCTGGATAGGGAAGATTTTTCACTGTTTCCCTGTTCTTATTAGCTATAAAATTGCCGCTGAAGGTATATCTCATATGCCCGCTGACAGTCATATAATAAGCATGGAATGGCTGATTTCCTATATATTCAGGAAGAGTAAGCTCCATCATTTCAAGATCCGATTCAGGCCAGGTTTTTGTTACGTTTAAACCGTTGCCCAAGCCCTTATACTCATAGCCCGCATTTGGGTGCGAAAGATGGCGATCATAGTAGTCATAGGAATGGTTATGGTATGCCTTGGTTATATACCCAAGACGCTTAAGCTGATTACCCATGGTAAAGGGCAGCATATTGTCCTTGGAATGCCTGTAGCTCCAAACGCCGCTCTTTGGGATCAGGCCGGTAGTGGCAACGTACTCTCCATCTGAAGTACTCACTCCCCAGAGTGCTGTGTAGAAGTTTTCAAACCTGAAGCCCTCATTGTACATCTTATAAAGTGTAGGGGTGATCTTAGGATCGATGCCCAGATGAGAAAATCCCTCCGCGGTTATGAATATGAGATTATAACCCTCGAACATACCCGAGAATTGATTTTTTGTTGTCGGCTCAGTAGTACTGAAGTAGGAATGGAGCTTTTTTAGCTGCGGATCATTCTCGTTCTGTGCCAGATGGACAAAGTCGATATCCATAATATTTGGTTCTGCCTTTACTGAGCTCTCCTCAGTTGATTCAGCAGCGTCATCCAGCTTGTTTTTAGGGATCACAACTATCGCATTTCCGCTTCCAAGCTCCTTAGGTTCCCATCCCAGCAATGACCTCTTAAGATCCAGCCTCATATATGTCAAAAGTCCAAGATTGTTGACTGACATCTCAGGGTGATGAATGTTGTAGTACAGGTTATATGCTGAGTTCACGTTCCTGCTGCCCTGATTGATTATGACTACCCCAAGAATGTGCAATGAAGCGGCAAATGCAAGCAGGATAATCATAAGACTCGAATTGAATTCCTTTAGCTCAAATGATATCCCAAAAGCAATATACAAAACAAACGGCAGGAACATTAGAAGAATGAGACGGACATTCTCCTGTATCATGTAAAGTGCTTCTCTTGCAAATTCCATTACTTTTCCGGCATGACCTGCAGAATAGACAATATAAAAGGTCCTGAATACTTTATAGTAGACCAGTTGGGATGCAAAGAGGAAGCCTAATGTGAACAACAACGCAGCAGTAACAAATTTACTCCCTGATAGTGATGTCAATATTCCGAGGCATAATGCAAATACTGCCCCAAATAGTGAAGAATAAAAGAAACCGTTCGATTGCCTTATAGCTGAAGTAAATAGTCTTAACACAGTTTCGAGATATATGATAGAAAGGAAAAATAATACTGACAGAACTAATGTGTTCATTTTTCTAGTCGCCCTCTCAAGGTTTTTATATTGTGGCACTTGAATCACCTTCAATATACGTCTTTATTAATATAGTATACCACCATGATCATAGACTGAATAACATTTTTCTTGAAGAAGAGTGTAAATGTGGCAGTTTGTCGAGTATAGGGTATATTACATCCATAATAGTGAGATCAACGGAGGTTATTATGAGGCTCTTTGTAGGCATTGATTTTAATGATGAGACAATTAAGCTTATTGAATCCACCATATCAAAGCTTGAAAACATAGCCGAGAAGGGCAGGTTTGTTAGGCCGGAGCTTATACATTTAACCGTGGAATTTTTGGGAGAGATCGAGCCCGGGAGATTAACCGAGCTTCAGGAGCTTATGAAAGGCATTAAATTTGAGCCTTTCTACATCAAACCATCCGGCTTGGGCACCTTTAAAAGACGTGAGGGGGATATATTGTGGATCGGAGTTGAGGAAAACCAAGAGCTCCAATTGCTTTGGGATAAGCTTCATAATACTCTTAAGGATGCAGGCTTTAAGGTTGAAGAACGACCCTATATACCTCACATAACACTAGGGAGAAAGGTAAGGCTATCTACAGATATTTTGGAAATCGAGAGCAATATGTCACATGCTATGCCAGAAACTTTGGTAGACAGGATCCATATTTTCCATTCAACAAGCAAAAATGGACGTTTGGAATACATAAGGATATATAGCGGTGAAGAGCAAAAATGAAGTATATTTCAGGAAAACTTTTTCATGCTTTAATTCAACTCTTGATACCGTTTTGGTATCTTGTTTTTATCATATCTATAATATAGAATTTTCATTAAAATATTTTCAGGTGAGGAGTAGTCTGTATGATCAGGCAATTTAAGAAGGTACTGGTAGCAAACAGAGGCGAGATAGCCATAAGGATAATCAGAGCATGTCAGGAGCTGGGAATAAGGACGGTAGCGATTTATTCTGAGGAGGACAAGAATTCCCTGTTCAGAACAAAGGCAGATGAATCCTATCTCATAGGCAAGAATAAAGGACCCATCGAAGCTTATCTCAACATCGACGAGATAATAAAGCTGGCACTTAAGAAGGGCGTTGATGCGATTCATCCTGGCTACGGGTTCCTAAGCGAGAATCCTGAACTTGCGAGAAAATGCAAGGAGGTCGGCATTGAATTCATAGGCCCTGATACTGAGATGATGGAAAAACTTGGAGACAAGATAAAGTCAAAGCAGGTTGCGTCATCAGTCGGTGTAGGGACAATACCCGGGACAGAGAGGGCAGTGAACACTGATCAGGAGGCTCTCAGGTTTGCAAGTGAAACTGGATATCCTGTTATGCTTAAGGCTTCTGCTGGCGGCGGCGGCAGGGGCATGAGGGTCGTCCACGATGAGGAACAGCTAGCCCGCGAATATTGGAATGCAAGAAATGAGGCTAAGAAGGCTTTTGGAAATGATGATGTATTTATTGAAAAATATCTGGAAAAGCCAAAACACATCGAGGTACAGATATTGGGGGACAAGTATGGTAACCTGGTCCACCTCTATGAGAGAGATTGTTCGATACAAAGGCGTCACCAGAAGGTCGTGGAGTTTACTCCTGCATTTACGATCACTGAGGAACAACGGCAGGCTATATGCAGCGATGCCGTCAAAATAGGCAGCTCCATTAACTACTGTAATGCAGGAACTGTTGAATTTCTCCTGGACCGTCATGGACAGCACTATTTTATCGAGGTAAATCCTAGGATCCAGGTAGAGCACACTGTTTCTGAGATGGTCACAGGGATCGACATAGTGCAGGCTCAGATCCTTATAGCTCAGGGGTATTCATTAGATTCAGATAGAATTGGAATAAAACACCAGAAGGACATCCAACCCAGAGGCTTTGCTATCCAATGCAGAGTTACAACAGAGGATCCTTTGAACAATTTTGCTCCGGACACAGGAACTCTTGATACCTATAGATCCGGATCAGGATTTGGTATTCGTCTGGATGGAGGCAGCGCATTTACAGGGGCAACCATAACCCCTTATTATGACAGCCTGCTGGTAAAGGTGACAGCACATTCGAGGACCTTTGAAGATGCTGCCAGGAAGGCATCCAGAGCCTTGAAGGAGATCGTGGTCAGGGGAGTGAAGACGAATATTCCCTTATTGATCAATATCCTCAACAACAAGGAATTTCTTTCAGGAACCTGCGATACAGGATTTCTGACCTACCACCCGGAGCTTTTCGATATCAGTATCAAGGACGACGTTGAGCTTAAGGTACTTAAGCATATCGGAAGCAGGGTCGTAAATGTTACAAGGGGGAACAAACCGGATTTCGACGTGCCAAAGATACCAAAGGTTGAGAGACCTGATGTACAAAACGGAACCAAGCAGATTCTGGATGAGAGAGGCCCCGAAGGTCTGGTAGAGTGGATCAGGGGTACTGAGAGACTCCTTATAACAGATACTACTATGAGAGATGCCCATCAGTCTCTTATCGCAACCAGAATGAGAACTACGGATATGATGAACATCGCCAAGGCGACATCGGTCCTTGCCTCAGATTTGTTTTCGCTTGAAATGTGGGGGGGTGCCACCTTTGACGTTGCCTACAGATTCCTCAGTGAATCCCCATGGGAGAGACTGGAGAGCCTGAGAAGGAAAATACCAAATATAATGTTCCAAATGCTTCTTAGAGGAGCAAATGCAGTGGGCTATAAGAATTATCCGGACAATGTGGTCAGAGAGTTCATACAACAGTCTGCAAAAAGTGGGATCGATGTTTTCAGGATATTTGACTCACTTAACTGGATCAAGGGCATGGAGGTAGCTATAGACGAAGTCCTAAAGACTGGCAAGGTTGCTGAGGCTTGTATTTGCTATACAGGAGATATTTTGGATGTTACAAGAGATAAGTACACACTTCAGTATTATGTGGAGGAGGCTAAAAAGCTAGAAAAAGCAGGAGCACATATCCTGGGGATAAAGGATATGTCATCTCTATTAAAGCCCAAGGCGAGCTATAAGCTTATTAAGGCATTGAAGCAGGAAATTGGCATACCTATCCATCTCCACACCCACGATACCAGCGGGAACGGTGTTGCCACCGTCCTTATGGCAGCAATGGCTGGAGTAGATATTGCGGACACAGCCTTTAACAGCATGTCAGGCTTAACAAGCCAGCCAGCGCTTAACTCGGTGGTTGCTGCACTGGAACACACTGAGAGGGCAACAGGACTAGTTCTTGAGGACCTTGAGAAGATATCCGAGTACTGGGAAAGCATAAGGCCAGTATATTACCAGTTCGAAAGTGGACTTAAATCAGGTTCAGCATCGATATACAAGTATGAGATCCCTGGAGGCCAGTATTCAAATCTTAAGCCCCAGGTTGAGAGCTTTGGCCTGGGACACAGGTTTGACGATGTCAAGGAAATGTTTAGAGAAGTCAACGATATGTTCGGGGATATTGTCAAGGTGACTCCTTCCTCGAAGGCAGTAGGCGATATGGCGATCTTTATGATCCAAAACGACCTCAACAGGGATAATATTTATGACAAGGGAAAAGATCTGAGTTTTCCGGATTCAGTAGTCTCCTATTTTGAAGGGATGATGGGTCAGCCAGTGGGAGGATTCCCGAAGGAACTGCAAAAACTAGTCCTTAAAGGCAAAGATCCAATTACTGTAAGGCCTGGTGAGCTATTACCTCCAGAGGATCTCGAAAAGGCAAGGGATTATCTTGAGAGAAAATACGAAAGGGAGTTCTCTATGGAGGAGATACTTTCATATATAATGTATCCTAAGGTATTCGAGGATTATTTAAAGGATATCAAAGAAAATGGTGATAATTCAAGAATGAACAGCCATGTGTTCTTCCATGGCTTAAGGCTTGGAGAGACAGCTGAGGTTCATATTGATGAAGGGAAGATTCTGGTAGTAAGTCTTCTGGAGATTGGAGAGGTTGACAAGGAAGGGAACAGGACCCTTTTGTTTGAGGTAAATGACAGCACTAGGGCGGTCAAGATCAGAGACAGCCAATCCAGCGTCGTAAGGGAGGAAAAAGAGATACCTATGGCAGATCCCTCAGTTCCTGGAGAGGTTGGTGCCAGCATACCTGGAAGAATTGCAAAGCTACTTGTAAAGCAGGGACAGGCAGTAAAGAAAAATCAGACGTTGTTCGTCCTGGAAGCCATGAAAATGGAGACGGAGGTGGCTTCGCCAACCGATGGCATTGTTAAAGCTTTGTTTGCCAAGGAAGGTCAGATGGTAGCGAGTAATGAACTGGTTGTTAGGATTGAGTGAATACAATTAACAATTCACAGATCCCAATTCACAATGCACAATTGAAAAAAACAACTAAGAACTAAGAAATAAGAACCACGAGCAAGATCCTTCGGAAAGCATCAGGATGACACATTTCTGCCATCCTGAACAACAGTGAAGGGTTTTGTTTTGTCAGATAGGGTTGTCTGCCCCTTCTTCCCCCTTCCCCTAACCCCTTTCCCCTTGTAGCTTTCCCCTAACCCCCTTCCCATAACGCTTCTCACTTTATTTGAGATTGTTAATTGCCAGACTATTCTACAAAGTGTATACTTTAATCGAGAGGAATAACCATAGCATCACATTAAAGGGAGGTATAAAAATGATTGAGCAGGTAAAAGAAGGGGTTCTGTACTACGACGGCTGCAATACGATTGAGCTGGCAGAGAAATTCGGGACACCTTTATATGTTTATTCAGAAACTGATATCCTCAACAAGATCAATGAGATGAAGGAATGCTTTACTGACAAGTATGAAAGGACAAGAATTGCATACGCTGCAAAAGCCTTTGGTGTGATGGGCATATTCAGACTAATGGAGAGAGAAGGTCTTTGCATAGACGTAGTATCAGGCGGAGAGCTGTACACAGCTATAAAAGCTGGATTTCCACCTGAGAGGATCGAATTCAATGGCAATAATAAACAGATCCATGAGCTCGAGATGGCTGTTGAATATGGAATAGGAAGGATAATAGTAGACGGGATTGAGGAGCTTTCGCTAATAGAAGAAATATGTAAAGAAAAAAGCAAGAGAATCAGTATACTATACAGAATCACCCCTGGGGTTAGAAGTGATTCACATGACTACATAGTAACTGGCAAGAAAGATTCGCAGTTCGGTATGCCTTTGGACGATCATATCCTGATGCCAGCTGTAGATGCAGCAATCAAATCTGAGGTTGTAGACTTCAAGGGATATCATTTTCATCTTGGTTCCCAGCTGTTCGATAATTCTTCGCATTTACAGGCGGTTGAAATACTTTTGGAGCTTATAGAGAAAACAAAGGACAAATTCGGTTTTGAAGTAGAAGAGGTCAACCTTGGTGGAGGCTTTGGAATAAGATATACAACCGAGGTCAGAAAGCCTTTCAGCTATTTCCTCGAGCCGATGATGGAGAGAATAGAGGAATATTTCAAGGGAAAAGGGCGAAGAAGACCAGAAGTTGTCATTGAACCAGGCAGAAGCCTTGTGGGAGAAGCAGGGATGACGCTTTATACCGTGGGCAATATAAAGGAAATCGAAGGAATAAGGAAGTATGTAGCAGTAAATGGCGGTATGCCTGACAACATAAGACCTGCTCTATACCAGGCCAAGTACAGAGGCGTGATCGCTAACAAGGCATATGTTGAGGCTAACGATAAAGTCACAGTCTGCGGGAAATGCTGTGAGTCAGGTGATGTGCTTATGAGAGATATAGCCCTGCAAAAAGCGGAACGAGGAGATGTGCTTGCTGTCTTTACAACAGGAGCCTACGGTTTTTCAATGGCAAGCAATTACAACAAAAATCCAATACCTGCAGTTGTCCTTGTAAAGGATGGGAAAGCTGAGCTGATGGTCAAACGTCAAAGCTATGATGATATGATTAAAAATGAGTTGATCCCTGAGTCAATGAAGTAAGGAGGATCATATGTTATTTACTAAGATGCACGGCGCAGGTAATGATTTCATCATCATAAACAATTTAGTGGAAAAAATGCCTGAAGAGGTGTTTCCAAGTATTGCAAAAGCCCTTTGTCAAAGGAGGATTTCCATAGGTGCCGATGGGATGATGATAATCGACAAAGCTCAGGGTGACGGTGATTTCAGGATGTACTTTTTCAATTCTGACGGCACGATAGGCGAAATGTGTGGAAACGGTGCAAGATGCATTGCCAGATATGGATTCGAGAAGGGTTTGTCAGGGACTGTACAAAAAATCGAAACAACAGCAGGGATGGTTACAGGTTGGAGGGTTGATGAAAGACAGTACAAGGTCAAGCTTAATGACCCCACCTATATCCATCTCGATCATTATATTGAGATTGGAGGGAGCACCTACGAATGCTCTTATATTGAATTAGGCAGCCCAGGACTACCCCATGGAGTTGTCTATCTCGAGAGTATGTCAGACATGGATCAAGATGAGCTGCGGCAGCTTGGAAGGGTTTTGAGGAACCACAGCTCTTTTCCAAAAGGCGCAAATATAAATTTCTGCCAATCGGATGGTCAGGGCGGGTTAAGAGCCATAACCTTCGAGAGGGGAGTAGAGGATTTTACTCTTGCTTGCGGAACAGGGGCAGGATCAATGGCTCTTGCCATGAGGCTAAAGGGAGTTGTGAAGGAAGACAGGGTGAGAATCGAGAAGCCCGGAGGAACTCTATTTATTGAGCTTGAAAAGAGAGACGATAATTATTCGATATATTTGACCGGACCTACCTGTATGGTGGCAGAAGGACAGGTATTGGATGAGGACATGAGTAAATTATGGGAGGGATTAGAGTGAAGTATAATTTTGACGAAGTGATCGATAGAAGAGATTTTTATTCAGTTAAATACGATGAGAGAATGAAGAAATTTGGTACAGATGATGTTATTCCATTATGGATAGCAGATATGGACTTCAGAACTGCCCAGCCAATCATAGACGCTATGATCAAGCGAGCTGAGCATGGTATATTTGGATATGTTTCAAAACCTCTAAGCTATAAGGAGGCGGCTTCAGAGTTTCAACTGAGAAGACATGGATGGAAGCTTGATCCTGATACGATGAGCTTTGCAGTAGGCATTGTTCCGGCAATGGCTGAGCTGGTAAGGGAATTTGTTCAGCCAGGGGGAAAGGTCCTAATACAGACTCCTGTTTACCCTGAGTTTTACAACGTTGTCGAGGTATGGGAAGGAAGAGAAGTAGTTGAAAACAGGCTTCTGGAAAAGGATGGCTGGTATGATATCGACTTTGAGGATTTCGAGGAGAAGCTAAAATCCGGAGTAAAGCTTTTTATTCTATGTAATCCTCATAATCCAATAGGAAGAATATGGACCAGGGAAGAGCTTGTAAAAATGGGAGAGCTTTGCCTGAAGTATAATGTTCCCATGATATCTGATGAAATCCACGGAGACCTTGAGCTTTACGGTAATAAGTACACAGCTTTTGGAACATTGTCTGAGGAGCTGAAGAAAAATACTATCATCTGCTTTGCAGCTACAAAAACCTTTAATCTCGCAGGTCTGCAGGCATGTTCTATCGTATTCCACAGAGAGGATTGGAAGAAGAGATTCGACGGATTCTGGAGTGGTCTCGATATCCATAGGAACAACTGCTTCAGTCTTGTCGCTATGGAGGCAGCCTGGAGACATGGAGATGAGTGGTTGGACCAAATGCTGGAGTATGTAGGAGAAAACATGAGGTTTGTTAAGGAATATCTCGAAAGGGAGATCCCGCAGATTAAGATGACACTTCCTCAGGCTACATATCTGATGTGGCTGGATTGCAGAGAGCTGGGGATGGATTCAAAGGAGTTGAATGAATTCTTCGTCAAAAAGGTCAAGGTTGGTTTGAATAATGGAAAGGATTTTTGCAGAAGTCTCGACGGGTATATGAGAATGAATGCTGCTCACCCAAGAGCTCAGCTGAAGCAGGCATTGGAGCAGATAAAGGAAGCGGTTGAGGCGTTAGGCGATAGGAGATAAGCGATAGTAGGGGCAGACGACCCTGTCTGCCCGAAAAAAAGATCCTTCACTTGAGTTCAGGATGACAGAAATGTGTCATCCTGAGGCTTGGCGAAGAATTTTAGTTCTTGTTTCTTAGTGGGCGGCCAAAGGTCGCCCCTGCTACTAACTACTATTTTTTATTGTTCAATGTTCATTTTACATTATATTTTCAATTGCGAATTGTGAATTGTGACCTGAGGATTCTCTCACTCTCCCGCCTTCAGCATCTCCTTGCTTTTCAACAAAAATAAGGTCATTCCTGACATGAGGATCCCTGTGGCAAGAAGCATAATCTCTATCTCCAGCTTGTCAGCTAGAGGACCGAAAATGAGCATTCCAAGAGGCATCGTGCTGCTGTGGATCATTCCATAAACGCTGAAGACCCTCCCTAGGTAATTTGGATCAACCTTTCTTTGAATTAGAACAGTGGCAGGGGTTCCAAAGAATGGCATAGTTATACCACACATCACTATCATCAGCACGTAAATCGCAAATGCTGGTTTAACTCCAATCACTATGGTTGATATCCCAGTCATTATTGTCGAGAGAGCCATTGTGTGGACCTTGTTCTTAAATCCTCCCCAAGCTGCAATAATCATCCCTCCAAGTATCATTCCTGCGGAGAATCCGATTTCCACGACTGAAAGCCGCCAAACCTCGTCTCCGTAGCTTCTTACAACCTGTAAAGGAGTCAGAAATGCAAGCGGGATTATTAGAAAAAAGAAAATTATACAGAAAAGGAAAAATTCTCTTAAGTAAGAATGACCTGAAATGTATCCTATTCCATCCTTGAAGTCCTTAAAAAAGCTTTCCTGGACCGTTTCAACAGCCCTTTTGTGTTTTGGTATTGTCACGGCAAATATTAAGATCGAAACACCTATTAAGGCAGTAAGTACATCTATGAAAAAGATATATTGGAGATCAAATGATGACAAAAGCGCTGCAGCAGCCATAGGAGATATCAGAAATACAAATGACTGAAGGCTGTTGTTTAGTCCGTTTACCCTTGTGAGAGCATCCTCTGGAACCAGCTGAGGGATTACAGCACCGATAGCAGGAGAGTGGATCCCGGAACCAATCGCTCTTATAGCGGAGATCAGGAACAGGAGCCATATGGAGCCGTATCCTGCCCTGAATAATACGGCCAGTATAAGAGTAGCTATGGCTATAAATGAATCTGCAATTACTATAAGCTTCTTTCGGTCGTACCTGTCTGCAAGTACACCTGAGACAGGCGAAATGAAGAAGGTAGGGATGAAGCCTGCTACGATGTATATAGTCATCATGACCCCTGATTGAGTTTCCAGGGTAATGTACCACATTATGGCATACTGAACAAGCCCAGATCCAAAGAGCGATACCATCTGGCCGATCAAAAACAATGCTGTGTTCTTTCTCCAATTTGTACTCATATATATCTCCGAAGGTTTTATTTGCCATAGATACCCATTTTAACACAACTGGAACATTTCATGGTAGAATAGGGTTAGAAAAGATAAGAGTGGGTACAATGACAATGATTAAACACAATTGAGAGGAGATCAAAATGAGACCGGTAATAGGTATAACATTAAATTACACAACAACAGACACACTTGGGGTAAATGAAGGTATAGGTGCCAAAACTCAGGACTGGCAGCTGATAGCATCGGATTATATAAGAGCTGTTGAGAGAGCAGGAGGAGCACCGGTAATACTACCTATTACAGACAGCGTGGAAACCATTTGGGAACTGGTTAAGAGGCTGGATGGAATAGTATTTACTGGAGGAGCAGATATAGATCCAGCACTTTATGGTGAGGAACCAATATTCGGGCTTGGCACTATTGATACACTAAGAGATGGATTTGAGTTTGAACTGTTGAATCGGGTTATCAGAGAAACTTCCATACCGGTTCTTGGCATTTGCAGGGGATTCCAGCTGATCAATATTGCCTTTGGCGGTACTTTATATCAGGATATGAAGACTCAGAGACCTGAGGGAATAAATCATAGTCTAGGAATATTCCCTAAATATTATCCAGCGCATATCTTAAATGTTAAAAAAGAGTCTTGGATGTATGGTATATTTGGCGAAGAAATTGGGACAAACAGCCTTCACCACCAGGCCGCAAAGGACCTTGGAAAAGGCTTGGTTCCGACATTGCACGCAAAGGACGGGCTAATAGAGGGAGTTGAGCTGGAAGGAGACAGATTCCTTGCAGCGGTCCAGTGGCATCCTGAGATGATGATCCAGACTGATCCAAAATACTTAAAGTTTTTTGAAGGTTTTGTAGAGATTTGCAGAGCATAAGAAAGGAAAGGGAATTCTACCCTTTCCTTTCTTTTTCTAATAGGGCTGTTTTTCATCATCCTGCTCGTAAAGTCTAAAGATCTCAAGGCAGGAATCCCTTTCCATTTGAACTAATTTTACAGATGCTAGATCATCCTGGCGAGGCAGTATATCATAGAGTATCTTATCATCGAAGCCTATATGTGCGGCATCCTCTTTGTCACAGCCGTAGTAGATCTCAGTTATTCGAGCCCAATGGATGGCCGCATAGCACATTGGACATGGCTCACATGTGGTATACAGACTGCAGCCGGACAGATCAAATTTCCCGAGATTTTTGCAGGCCTCACGTATTGCAATGATTTCTGCATGAGCAGTAGGATCATTCGTTCTAATGACTTTATTGTGGCCTCTTCCAACAATAGCACCGTTGCATACTATCACCGCACCAAATGGACCACCATCCCTATTCTCGACTCCAAGCCTTGCTTCTGATATAGCCTCACCCATAAATGGGTCCATAAATAACACCTGCCCTTCGTTGAATATATACCCATGTTAAATATAAACAGGGCATTTGCATCCTCTTGATGATTATTTTCACAAACATGATAAAGTTGTCCCCAAATTGGTATAATCAGAGTAGAAGAGGGTTTGTCAAAAGAATCCATCAGAAGATTCGTGGAAGTTATCTTATAGTTGAAAGTACTTATATAGGAGTTGATGATCAAATTGAAAACACTTAAAACAGCACTAATTCAGCTAAAAGTAGTGGATGACAAAGAAGAAAATATTAAAACGGCAGAGAAAATGATACTCGAGGCGGCATCAAATGGAGCCAGGCTGATATTGCTTCCGGAGATGTTCAATACACCCTATGATAATT
>DAIPJA010000030.1:0-15050 GCA_036770525.1 Gudongella sp.
ATTTGTCACTGCATGAAGTGCTTCAATTATGTGCTGAAGTTCGCCCTTTATATTATTGAGCATACTCATGTTGTTTACTCCTTTCTCAAATCAGATAATTACTTCTCATATTTGATAAGTCAATTTAACAGCTTTTTTTAGGGTTATTCTTCGTTATCTCAGCAATAGATTATCATTATTGATAAATCAGTGCAATTGTTTTTCAGACATAAGTCGAAAATTGAGTAAATTAAGCCATTGTCAGTCGAGAACATCCTGGCACGGGAATTGCATTACTATTTGATGGAGGTGGAGATATGACAAATTCTCACGTATTGATCGATATATTAAAGGACCAGGTAAAGCCTGCCCTTGGCTGCACCGAGCCTGGAGCTGTTGCTTTTTGCGCAGCGAGAGCAGCCGAGCTGCTGGCATGCCCGGTTGAAAAAATGGAACTGGTGGTAAACAACAATATTTTGAAAAATGGAATGGGCGTGGGAATACCGGGCACTATCGAGAGAGGTCTTGACTTCGCAGCCGCTCTTGGCATCTTCTGCGGCAACTCCGATTACGGGCTTGAGGTCCTGAAGACTGTTGATGGACCCTGCATATCAAAATCCCGGGAAATGGTCGATGCCGGAAGAATAAAGGTGATCCTTGACAAGGAGCTTACCAGTCTTTACATAAAAGCAACCGCATGGGGTGAAGGAAGTGTATCTGAGGTTGAAATCAAGGATACCCATACAAATATAGTCCTTGAAAGACTGAATGGTCATATCACATATCAAAAGGATCAATCATTTTCTGAGGATCAGCAACCAAAGCCTAAAACTGAGAGCATTAGATTCAGGATAAAGGAATTTACAATCAGGCAGCTTATTGATTTTGTCAAGGAATGTCCTATAGAGGACCTGTCCTTTATCAACGACGGGATAGAGATGAATCTTTCGCTGGCAAATGTGGGTATCAACGAGGATATCGGACTCGGAATGGGCAAGCACTTCAAGGCTCAGATCACCGACGCCTTTTCCAAGGCAAAGGCATATACTGTAGCGGCATCAGAGGCAAGGATGACAGGATATCCGCTGCCTGTAATGAGCAGCGCCGGATCCGGAAACCATGGCCTTGTTGCAATAATACCCATATCTGTGCTTGGGCTCGAAGCAGACGTTGAAAGAGACCTGATAATTCGTTCAGTGGCACTTAGTCACCTTGTAACAATCTATGTAAAGGTACACCTGGGAGTTCTTACTCCGGTGTGTGGATGTGGAGTAGCTGCAGGGGTAGGATGTGCAGCCGGTATTGCAAATTTGAAATCCGGGGCAATTGAACAAATTGAGGCTTCTATAAACAATATGATTGCGGGCGTGTCTGGAATATTATGTGACGGTGCAAAGATAGGCTGTGCTTATAAGCTAGCCATATCTGTGGATGCCGCAAGAGATGCATCCTCAATGGCTCTGTCTGGCATCATGATACCCTCCGACAATGGGATCCTGGGAAATACTCCTGAAGAATCCATAAGAAATCTTGCACATGTTTCAACCAAGGGCATGAGCAATACTGACGAAGCTATATTAGATGTAATGATCGAGAAATGCCTATAAAAATCAATGGGAGCCAAAGGGCTCCCATTGTTGGTTTTGTCTATGCTATTCAATACTGCCTGTTTGCTCGAGCTTCAACAATTTTTCCTTGATATCAAGGCCGCCACCAAATCCTACCAACCCACCGTTGGATCCTATGACCCTGTGTCAGGGGACGATAATAGATACCGGATTATGGTGGTTTGCTCCACCTACTGCCCTCATTGCCTTTGGCTTGCCTATCTGGATCGCAATGTCCTTATAACTTCTGGTCTCCCCGTAGGGAATAGTCTTTAGTGCTTCCCATACGGTTTTTCTGAAATCTGTTCCCTCCATAAGTAAAGGAAGCTGAAACTCCCTCCTGTCTCCTCTGAGATATTCCTCAATTTGTGCAATGCAGGTTTCTATAAGTTCAGTTTTCCCATTCTCATAGCCCTTCGGATTTAACCTTCCAAAATAAAGTCCATTAATAAAGCCTGATTTTTCAGTTATAGTTATTGCTCCTATCCGGGTGTCAAAGCTATAAAAACTATCCTTCACAATAAAACCTCCTAATTTCTCATTTGCTTATATCTTTCAATATTCTCATCGCTCAGAAACTCATATGCCTCGTTTATCTCCTGGAATCTTTTTGTTGCGTCAGGAGAATGATTTATATCAGGATGGTATTCCTTTGCCTTCTTTCTATAGGCAAGCTTTACCTGGTATTTGTCTGTGTCAGTCCCGACTCCAAGAGTAGAGCATGCTTTTTCATATCTTGATCTGAACTCTGTCATCGGGTTGGAATAGGGCTGCTGTCTGTAGTACCCACCCTGCTGCTGACTCTGCTGCTGATAGCTTTGCCATTGTCTGAACCTTTCCTCCCATTCCTTTTGCTGCTGCTGTTGCCGTTCTGCTCTCTCCCTGCTTATCCTCTCCTCCTCCATTCGCTGATACTTATGCCCATACTCGGAGAAGCTCTTGTATTGACCCTTGCCATCCATCAGGTAGCTGCCCAGGTCGAACAGATATTCCGTTACTATATATTTCAGATACTTCAAAAAGGATATGAATTTATAGCCCAGAATTGGGAATACAATAAAAAAGACTATCGCCATAAGGGTCACAGGATTTAAAAGCAGTAAAAGACCGGCGGGAGTCGACAATAGGAATATCAAAAGACACCCTCCCATCCCGATAAGTGCGGCAGCTGCCCTTGCTATCCCGGCAACAAGACCAACAGCGGTTCCTGCTATCCAGATAAACAAGTCGAATATGGCAGACAAAAATTGACCAAAAGCATATATTACCTTCCCTGTTATCTTCTTGATTATTCTCATTTAATTTCTCCATTCATAAAAATAAGCCGAAGCCTGATTCCATTGTATTTTGTTTTATAGAGTGTGTCAATGAAGGGCTTGTTTATGGCTGATCCCTGCGGCTTATTATTCACTTCCCGGTCAGTTTTACTGAATAAAAAAAGATTGCTTGTCAGGCAATCTATTAATTATATGATTTAATATGTTATTGATATCTAATCCTTATTTTATGGTCCTCCTTAAGCTCGTGTGCAAGCATTCTGGCTTGTTCCTGATCGTCAACAATGCCGAGGTATGTACCAATGGAGGTCAGAATGTCGATTTCAATCGAATTCTCCCATTCCAAAAAGGATACCTCGAAAATTGAATCCCATGGCAGATACACAGAATCCTCCTTTAGAGGATCAATGGGAGTAAGGTTTATCCCTGGCTCGTCAAGGCTCAGGCGACAGCTTATTGTTTTAAAAAATCCCGTTTTTAAGTGGACTGGGTAATCCATGTGCTACACCTCCAGCTTAATGTTACCCCATTAATACTTGCATTCCCACATTGCCTCAATTAGTCAATGACAAAACGTGGCAACTTTTATGACAAATTTTATGGAAATGATTAAATCTCTTTGGTATACTATTTATAGGAGGTGTAGGCTGTGGATTTTAATGAAAAGCTTGATTTTCTTATGAAGCTAACCAATACAAGCAATAGTATGCTGGCAAGACACATAGCTATGGATCCTTCTTTCGTCAGCAGACTTAGATCAGGGACAAGAAAGCCCTCAAAAAATGAGGATTATATAGAGCCGATATCAAGGTTTCTTTCAAAGAGGTGTACAGAGGATTACCAGAGGGACGGCTTGTTTGATGCATTAGGTATCAACCAGAGACACATCCCGACGGATCCGACAAGCATATCAGGATTGATGATATCATGGCTCCAGAACAGGGAATCTGCAACAGATGATTCTATTTTATCACTTATTAAGAACATAGATGAATTCAGCTTCAAGAAGCCGCAGACCCAAAATACGGAGGCTGCGGGACTTCCGCTTGAGAGGATGGATTCAGGGACCTATGTGGGCATTGAAGGGAAACGGCAATGTGTGCTGGCATTCCTATCAGCAGTAATACAATCACCATCCCCCCAGACACTTCTTCTTTACAGCAACGAGGATCTGGAATGGCTGGCGGGAGATCCTGCCTTTACTGCTAAATGGGCGGCCTTGTTCTTTGAGGTATTGAAGAGGGGAAATAACGTAAAGATAGTTCACACTGTAAGCAGATCCCTTGATGAGATGCTCACAGCTATAAAGGAGTGGCTGCCGTTCTACATGACAGGCAGGATAGAGCCTATGTACTACCCAAAGACTATGGATGGAGTTTTCAGAATAACAATGTTCATCGCTCCGGAAACGTGTGCCTTGATATCCAACTCGGTAGGAAGTGTCTCAAGCAGCTCAGTCAACAATTACTTCACTGATCAGACTGCAATAAAAGCGTATGAGCTTGAATTCGCTGATTTCTTAAGGCAGTGCAGGCCCTTAATGAAGATATTCAATCCAATATCTTCAGCTGAGCACCTGGAGTCAATGGTAGAGTTCGAAAATGAAGACGGCGACATAATGATAAGGTCCAGAATTTTATCGTCATTCACTTTTCCGCAATTCCTGCTTGAGAGGATCCTTAAGGAGCTGAACCATCCTGACAAGACGTCTATGCTCACTTTTCACAGAATAAGGCTGAACAGGCTGATCCAAAGCCTTGCAACCAACAGGATAACTGAAATAGTTGTACTTCCGGCTATTGAGGATATAAAGGAAAAAAGGATCCCCATCGGATTCTCGACAATGTTTTCCGAAAAAGAGATCCCTTATGACCAATATACAATGAAGGCACATCTTGAAAATATAGTATCTCTATTGAAGCACCACGAGAACTACAATGTGGCACTTCTTGACAGTTCAGATGATGACCTATCTATATATATCAAGGAGAATGTTGGACTATTCGTTTTAAAATACAGCATCCCATCCATAACCTTTGCGATCAATGAGCAGGGAATGACCTCAGCCTTCTGGAACTATCTGAAACTCAAGATGAAGCAGGTGACACCCGATAAATCAGGCAAGGAAAATACTATTAAAGCAATCAACGACTACATTAAAAGAATGGGCGTCCAATAGGATGCCCATTCTTATTTGTTTCCAGTATCCCTTATATCAAGAAGCTCCTCGGGAAACGGCTCCCAGATGACCTGCTTCAAGAGATAATCCTTTTTATATTTTATTACATAACTGCGCAGTAGATTTACGGGTACGCCAATATGGACTCTGCCGCCTTTAAATTTCTCAAATGAATCGAGAATGAATTCCTTTTCGTCCCTGCTAAGCTCCTCAGAGAAATGTCCCATGATATGCATAAGGGCGTTAACATAGCTTTTATCTCTGGGAGGCTTGGACAGCACCTTTCCAAAATGTTCTTTGTAATCCCTCAAAACATCCTTAAAATCACCTTTACCGCCTTCTGCGACAATTTTACCAAGAACTCGCATCTCACTTTCATTGTAGGCCAGGAGGATATACTTGTAGCTGGAATGGAAATCCACCAGCTTGCCTATTGTGCTAACATCCCTTAACTTCATGTTAGCATATAGCTTTGTCAAAAAATGTTCTCTGATAGTAAAATTTGTAAGCCTTCCCTCCTCCTCAATTGCTGAATTGGGAAAGTAGTCAAACACGTGCTGAGCGAATCTTCCAACAGCCTTGAAGGAACCAACTCCCTTTTCTCTCCCATAATATGCCTTTACATCCTTTATGCCGCAGGATGGCGACCTTCCCTTAAGGATAAATCCGTCCACTTCTCCTAAATTGGAGAGCAGCTGGTGAGAATATTTGTCCATTGCTTCTGTATGTATCAGACCGGAGCCTGGCTGATATAGCTCAAGCCGGTCATTTTCAAATATAAGCCTTACTGATTCCCTGGGCACTCCCAAGCCTATCTCAACCTCCGGGCATACCTTTATATAATCCACATATGGCTCAAGACCCTGAACGAATTTAGCCGGAAGAGTCTGGCCGTCATATCTGCAGTGACAAAAGCCCATGCATTTGCTTACAACTACTCTTGGTTTCATATCCATAGGATCCTCCCGTTGTGTTTTATTGGATTATATTATTATTTCTTCGGAGGTAAAGGAAAAAAGATACTTGTCTTCTCTGCGTATTCCTTCCATTCGGGGTGATTCTGATACTTTTTCTCCAATAAAGGTACCCCTGAAACAAATAGAAGCAAATAGGTGATAAGCAAAGGGCTTACAATAGTAAACAGTGATCCCGGAACCGATGATGCTATTATGAAAATCCCCCACCACATAGTAGCCTCACCAAAGTAATTTGGATGTCTTGAGTAGCTCCAGAGCCCCGACTTCATTAACCGTCCCTTGTTTTCGGACTTGCTGATAAATTGTTTTAACTGCCAGTCACCAACCACTTCGAAGAAATAGCCTATGAGCCATATGGCTAAACCGACAAAATCAAGTACTCCAAGAGGACCTCCTGACTTAAGATTTGCCCTTAACACTGGTTGGACTATTAAAAACAGAAGTATCAGCTGAGGCATGAATACCCTGAAGTAGGCGGTGACATACGGATTTGAGTCTCCCCATTTTTCCCTCATGGCCTTGTATCTGTAATCCTCTTCCTTGTTCCAGTTTCTCCTGAAAAGGTGATAGGAAAGCCTCAAGCCCCATAGTAGGACAAGGAAGGTCAGCAGAAACCCTCTTATGGAAGGCTCTGATGTTATTATTAGGCTTGTTAATGCAGCTACTACGAAGCCCATTCCCCACGCTATATCGATCAAACCATTATTTTTTCTCTTTTGTGCTATTGCGAATGCAGTTGTAAAAAATACAAGCAGTGCCGCCAATACTATTACATAATCCTTCAAGCTATCCCTCCTTAGTTGCTTATAAGAGCAATCGCAACACTTCCAATTCCGGCGCTCATCGCTACAATAGTCGATATGTCCATAATATACTCAGGGTGCTTCCCTGTGAGTTTTACCATGTATTCCTCGTAGGCTTTGGCTCTGTCAGCTGCGTCAGCATGTACTATAGAGTACCTTTCTATTCCTTTTTCCTTCTGAATTTTTGCTACGAGATCCTTGATCTTCTGTGTATTGCTGTCAACGCTGAATGCTTTGCCTATAATAATCCCCTTCCCTTCGCCATCGATGGAGACCACAGGCTTAAAGTTCATTGCATTTGCCGCAAAGCCTGCAACCTTCCCTATCCTTCCGGATCTTACCATGTACTTCAGGTCGGTGACGCTTACGTATATCTCGCTTCTTTCAATGTTATTCTGTATATTTTCAAGTACCTTCTCAAAGGACAATCCGCTGTGTATATCCTCGGCAGCTTTCATAACCACCAGGCCTTCAGCTCCCGAATTTCTTTTGGAATCTACAAGTGCTATCCTGTCTTCTATCTGGAGCTTGGTTGCAGCCTTTTTGAAGGTGTTCAGAGTCCCACTCATCTTATCGGATACTGTAATTGCAATTATCTTCTCATAGTTTGATGCAAGGAACCTCAATAATCCTTCAGTTTCCTTTAGGCCAGGCTGACTTGATGTAGGATATTCCTCAATTTCATCCATCATCCTGTAGAAATACTCGGGTGATATGGTAACCTTATCAAGATAGCTGCTTCCTTCTGCTATAAGGTTCAATGGCAGCATGTGGATTTTATACCTGTCCATTATCTCTCTTGGAAGATCGGCTATTGAATCAGTTACCAGTGCTATGTCATAGGCTCTGTCATGGGTCGCCTCAAACTGTCTTACCATATCGTCGGCTTTTTGCTGTAGAATTATCCCAAAGCCTCTGAGCCTGCTGAAAACCTCCTCAGGTCTGTCTGTGTGGATGTGAAGTCTTGCCTTGTTCTTGTTTCCGGCAATTATAAATGAGCTTCCAAGTTCGGCCAGTGCACTCCGGATACTCTCCGTGTCAATATCCTTACCCTTTATCAAAGCCTCGGTGCAGTATCTTCCATTCAGCTCCAGATGGTCTCCTGCATGAACTTCTTCGTGCTGGAGAACTTCATTTCCTCCTGCAAAATCAAAGCTTACAGGTACCCTGGTCTTGACAAACTCGAGGAATCCCTCGAGAAAATGAACGAAGCCCTTTGCTCCGGAATCGACTACGTGTGAGTCCCTTAAAACCTTGAGCTTTTCCGGTGTTCTCCTCAGTGACTCGGCTGCAGTCTCCAGCGACAGAGAAATTAGCTCGGAATAGTCTGATGACCTTTCCTTGAAGCTTTTCAATGACTCAGCCCAATCCCTTATTACCGTTATCATCGTTCCCTCGACAGGATTTGAAATCGCCTTATAAGCGTATTCAACTGCATTTAAGGCGGTCCTTGCAAAGGAATCTATGGAAATATCCTCAGAGTCATCCATCTCCATATACAGTCCATTGACGTATTGGGCAAAAATAATCCCCGAATTTCCTCTGGCTCCATTCAACGCAGCTTCAGCTATGGATTCCATGGTCTTTTTTACCGAAGATTCCGGTTTGGATTGTTCTGCGATGGTGTACATTGTAAATGCAAGGTTGGAGCCGGTATCCCCATCCGGGACCGGAAAGACGTTTATCCTGTCAAGCTCGGTTCTTTGACTGATTACCTCCTTTGCTCCGGAAAGGAATGCATTATAGATGTTCTCTCCATTCAGCTGTTTGATTGTCATTTATGCTTCCCCCTTATAATTCATTTATCGGCCGAGCAGCCGTAGAATAATGAAGCTTCCTGCTGTAGTCATGCTGCATAGAAAGGTTCCCCATACTATGTCTATCACTGTTATATACACAGGCCAGTCTTTAAGTGTTGCAAGGTTTGTCATATCATAGGTTGCGTAGGTTACAAGTCCAAAGAAACCGCCTACAAGAATTGCATAGGTAAGGCTTTCACCTTTGAGTGCAGGCTCCAGTGCAAAGAAGATCAGTCCCAGAATAAACAGCATATAGAACCCGATGGCTGCAGCCCAATTTACTTTGTCAGCCATAAGAAAACCAAGATGCTTTCTGTAAAGATCCTTTGCAATTACTCCTAGCCAGACCAGGTCTATGGCAAAGAAGACTATAAATGTAACTAAATAGGTTTTTATAAATGTCATTTGAACATTCCTTCCATTTCTGTAATAGATAAATTATCTTTTATGTATTATTCCAATAAAGGATTCCAACCATAAATACCCCCTGTTTTTATAAGCAAAACAGGGGTATTCACTGTGTTATAACTCTTTCTCCAAATTGTCATCAACATTTCCGGGAGGGAAAAGATAGTTTAGAATATCCCTTCTGGAAACGATACCTACCAGCTGGCCGGTTTTATCGATTACCGGAAGCCGCTTGATCTTATTTTGAACAAGCAATGTAGCTGCCTCCTCTGCGGAAGCCTCAGGGGAGATAGTGACAAGCTTCTTGCTCATTACATCCTGAACCAACTGCCCCATGGATCTTTTTAGTTCCTCCATAAACTTCTTTGGTGTATCGAGATAAATTAACCCTCCCAATATCTCCAATACTGCGGGACCCTGGATCCTTGACTCCCTTCTGATCAAATCACCCTCGGTAACTATACCAACAAGCATGCCCTCATCATCCATTACAGGCAATCCGCTGATATTATGGTTGAATAAGAGGCTTGCACAGGTATCCACTGTATCAGTTGATTTAACCGTTATAACATCTTTTGCCATTATATCCTTAACCAGCATATCCAGTCCCCCTTCTTGAGATGTTTGTTTTGGTCATAGGATAGATACCCAACAGTACTTCCTCAAAAACAAATAGACTCCAAATGGAGCCTATTGGAACATGATGCTGAAAAGTCTTTCCAATCCTAAAAAATCAATAAATCTGCTTTCTCTGTGTATCTCTCTTCCCTCGTCGAAAATTATGATAGTAGGTATACTGAATATAAGGCTTTGACCTGCCAGCTTCTTACTATCATCAACATCTATCCTGCCAATATCTATCGGGTGATCCTTTAACAGCTGGATCAGCTTTGGAAATACTGAATGGCAAACATTGCAGCCCTTAGAGCTGAAGTATAATATGAATCTCCCCCGGGCTGAAAACTCATCCAGCTCAGTTTGATCCTTTATCCAAAATATCCTGCTATCTTCCATCGATATATCTCCTATCCGTCATATGAGTTTCACACCAAGCTCCTTCAGCTCTTCCAATGTTTTATTGTGGTTTTCTTTATCTACATACCCCAAACCATCAGCAAGAAGCTCAACATCGTGTCCATTCTTTAGAAGCTCCAAAACCGTCTCCCTAACACAGAACTCGGTAGCTATACCTGCCACTACGACATTTTTAGTCAGTACTTCACTTAGCTTCTTGCCGTCTTCCCTTACTGCGTAGAATGCTGAGTACTCCTCTGTATCGTCATCCATTCCCTTCCTGAACACGTTGCCTTCGTTTGGCCTTTGCCAAGGTAGGGATATGGATCTGTCAAAATCATCATGAAGCATTGCACCTTCATCACCCTGAACGCAATGGACTGGCCAGGAACCGCCGTTTATTCCAAAGCTTTTATTATCAGGCGAATGCCAGTCCATTGAGTACAGTGGCATTACATTATTCGAGTTTATATACCTTACTATTCTTCTTACTGCATCCTCTGATTTTTCACATGCAAGGCTGCCGTAGATAAAGTCAAACTGGCAATCCACAACTATAATGCTTTTATCCATATTTATCTCCCTCTTTGAAAAGACAGCTGCAGTAACGCAGCTGTCCATAGCTTTAGTATGTTTCTCTTTTCCCGAACTCAGCGTCCTCGACCCATTCCTCTGCTATGCGGAGGTGCTGGACCAGGTTGTCGAAAATCGTAAAATGATATTCTTCCTGCCTGATAAGATAATCGAATAGTGCTTTATCCTTCTCATTTGATGCTTCATCCTTCATCTTATGGTAAAGCTCGATACTTTCCTTTTCCTTTTCAAGAGCCATTCTGTAGGCATCTATCTGCTCGGGCATCCCCTTTAGCTCAGTCTTGAAGTCCTCAGCAGATTTGAATACGTTGTTGAACTCAGTGATTGCATTTTCTTCTGACAAATCGTATTCCACGGCTTTGGCATAGTTTTTTACCAATGCCTCATGCTTCTCCTCATCCTTGGCGAGCATTTTAAAAACCTTTTCAAGCGCTGTACCCTTGTTTTTCTCTGCCTGCTCCAGATAGTACTTTTGACCGTCGATTTCCATTTGAATCGCAAATTCCACGTTATTCATCTTTCAGCCTCCTTGGTATGGTTTGATACTTCATACATTACTACTTATGTATACCCTGTCTTTGCCAGGGTAACACCACTTTTTCAGATTTGTCTTGCTGCCTGGATCTGTCTTGGACATTCTCTTCCATCTGTCCACCATTTACAGGGCTTACATTCAAGGCAATAGAGTATTTTATCGTTGTTTCTCATGTGCTTCACAAAGTTGTAATCAGCAAGCTGTGCTCTTCCAAGAGCTACAAAGTCCAGAAGCCCATTATTAAGCAAATACCCTATTTGATTTTCATCCTTTATCATATTGACTCCTATTACAGGAATGCCAACATTTTCTTTGATTTTGACTCCACCATATACTATCCAGTTACATGGGAAATCCTTAGGAAGCTCATCAACAGAGCGAGTCCCGTCAAAGCCTGTTGAAACATGGAGATAATCGAATCCCAATTTTTCAAAAAATCTTGCTCTTTCTATGGAATCCTCCAGGTTGTCATCATTTGATCCCACTCTTATTCCTATTACGAAATCATCTCCGCAAGCTTCTCTTACATCCTCATATATTTCTGCTGCCAACCTGTTTCTGTTTTCAAAGGTACCTCCGTATAAGTCAGTTCTCTTATTTACCTTCGAATTGAAAAACTGGGTCAACAGGTACCCGTGAGCTCCATGTATCTCAACTCCGTCAAATCCGGCTTGTCTGGCTCTCAATGCTGCTTTTCGAAATTGGTCTTTGACTATTTTTATCTCCTCATAAGTCATTTCTCTTCCCTTCATCCTGCCATCATCATAGTCAGAAGATGTAAAGGGTTCCATTGCAACATCACTCTTGGCCTTCATCCCCGCATGATGAAGTTGTATGAATACCTTACTGCCTGCCTCATGTACAGCACCTGAAATTCTTGACAGTCCATCTATAAAGCTGTCATCCCAAATTCCCAGCTGTCTGGAGTCAAGTCTGCCCTCTGGACTTATGCAGGTTGCTTCGACTATTATCAAGCCTATTCCGTTCTGTGCGATCTTAGAGTAGTGCTCGACATTCCTGTCTGATACCATCCCGTTTTCATCAGCAAATCCAAAGGCCACCATTGGAGGCAGTGCCAGGCCGTTTTCTATTTTTATCTTTCTTATGTACCTGGGTTCAAATATTCCTGTCATGATATCAACCTTTCTATAGAATTCTTCAGCAATATCCTATAGTTCTATTTTACGGGTACCAGAGTTCAAAGTAAAGTGCTAATGGAGGGGTTGTTAATTTCTTGTTTTTCTGTTATCATATCTTATCGAAATCCGGCAAATAATGGTTCAGCAAGGAGGTATAAAAAATGAAGCTTGATATCAAAAAATTTCTGATCATCAATTTAGGACTTGTTATAATGACTGCGGGGCTCTATTTCTTCCTTATGCCATCAAACCTGGCAGTTGGAGGAGCCACTGGCCTTGCAATGGTCCTGAGCTATCTTATACCGTCTATCCCAATGGGTGTTATCCTGGCTGTCATAAATATAATTCTATTCATAACTGCATTCCTTGTCCTTGGCAAGGAATTTGGAGGGCTTACTGTCTACTCCAGCCTGGCATTATCAGCTATGATAGCTTTGCTTGAGCTGGTAGTTCCAATGACTCATCCTTTCACAGACGACCTTTTTATAAATCTTATTTTTGGGATATTAATTTCCGGTGTTGGAATGGGAATAGTCTTCAATCAGAATGCATCTACTGGCGGGACTGACATTGTCGCAAAAATCATAAACAAATACCTTCACCTGGACATAGGAAAATCACTTCTGGCTGCAGATTTTCTAATAACGCTTTTTGCCGGACTGGTATTTGGAGCCAGACTGGGAATGTATGCCCTGCTTGGAATAGTAATAAACTCCTTTGTTATAGATAAGATGATCGCAGGCTTTAACGTTAAGATCAATATGATAATCATTTCGGACCGCATAGATGAGATAAATGAATTCATTCTCGTTGACGTTTTCAGGGGAACCACGATCTATCATGCCACGGGCGGCTATTCCAAGGAGGATAAGAGGATAATAAATACCATCGTATCAAGGAGTGAATATATCAGAATAAGAAACTTCATAAAGTCCATTGACGAAAAGGCATTTGTAGCTGTCTCATATATAACCGAGGTTGAGGGAGAAGGCTTCACTTTTGAATAGGAGAGTTGGATTATGAGAAACTTAATGCTTAAGATACAATATGATGGCAGCAGGTACCTAGGCTGGCAAAGGCTTGGAAACTCGGATATGACCATCCAGGGCAAGCTTGAGGACGTCGTTTGCAGAATGACTGGTGAAGATATTTCGATAGTCGGCTCAGGAAGAACTGACGCAGGTGTTCATGCAAGAGGACAGGTTGCTAATTTTATAACTTCATCCGAAATGACTCTAGGGGATATGAAGTCGTACATGAACCATTATCTTCCAAAAGACATCGTGATATGGGATATCTCGGAAGCACCAGAGCGGTTCCATTCAAGATACAATGTAAAGGGTAAAAAGTACGCCTACTATTTATGGACAGGAGAAGTGCAGCCACCCTTTGTAAGAAAGTATTCGTGGCATTTTGAGGAAAGGCTGGATCTGGGAAAAATGAAGGAAGCATCAGCCATGCTCATGGGTGCCCATGATTTCATCGGCTTCAGCTCCCTTAAGAAGACCAAAAAATCCACAGTTCGAAGACTGGATTCAATCGAGCTTAGAATGGATGGAGATATGCTGGTGATAAGCTTTATAGGAGATGGCTTCCTTCACAACATGGTTCGAATATTGACCGGCACACTAATAGAGATTGGAACCGGGAAGATGATCCCGGAAAGAATCGAGGAAATCTTCAGATCAGGCATCCGATCCGAGGCAGGCATCACGGTGCCTCCCCATGGCCTTTTCCTCGAGGAGGTATACTATTAGAGCTTCATTGTCCATTTCTCCTCGGTAAGATCCCTGCCCCATATATTATGGGGTATTTCTTTTTCTATTAAGAATCCCAGACTTCTATATAAACCCCTTGCTTCGTTCAATATACTGACGGTCCAAAGGATTATTTCCTCGTAGCCTGCATTCCTTGCAAACTGTACAGCCTTTTCGGCCAGCAGCCTTCCGTTTCCGCTACCTCTGAAATCCTTTAATAGGAGAAACCACCGGAACTGGGCAGTTTTATCATCTGCCTTAGCTATAGCTACTACACCGACTCTATTCCCTTCAGATTCAGCTATCCAGATACATTCCTTTTTAATATCTCTGTCTGAATGGAATTTTTCCAAGGGTTCTCTGACATAGTTGGGGAAGGTTTCATCAAAGCCATATTCATCTTTATACAATGACCCGTGGATCGATACGATCCATTCAAGGTCCTCCTCTATGTATTCTCTTATTTTGATTTCCAAGATTATTCGCCTCCAAAAAAGATTTAGGGATGTGATTGAATTAATTCTACCACATCCCTTTAAATCGTCAAAAGACTATTTATTATTGCTTTATTTTTTTGCCATTGCTCCAATAGGTAGTATCTCTTTGCCATATACCTCGTTTATTACTTGAGCAAGACCGGTATATATAGCTGAAAATCCGCATAATATCCCTTCATATCCCGCTATGTTTATTAGTGCATGATTTCCTGTGAAGTCGCCTATGGCAAGAAGCATAAAGAGTATAGTAAGCGAACCGAATACTATCTGAAGCGCTCTGCTTATCCTCAATGTTCCAATAAACATTACAAAGGTGAAAAGTCCCCACATGAACAGAAATGCTCCCAAAGCCTTTCCATCAGGTGCAGCAGCCAGGCCCAGGACCGGCATGGTCTTTATTGTGACGAACACCAGCCAGAACATACCATATGAGGTAAAGGCAGTTGCCGCAAAGGTGTTGTTTTTCTTCCACTCCATTATTCCTG